>CALBMZ010000152.1 GCA_937896225.1 uncultured Alcaligenaceae bacterium
AGTAGTTTTTGAATGATATTTTCGACATCTTCACCCACATAACCCGCTTCCGTTAATGTGGTTGCGTCGGCCATCACAAACGGAACGTCTAGTTGACGCGCTAAAGTTTGGGCTAATAGCGTTTTGCCAGAACCAGTTGGACCAATCAACAATATATTGCTTTTGCTAAGTTCAACACCATCGCCCTTAATGGTGCCATGGCGTAAACGCTTGTAGTGGTTATAAACAGCAACCGCTAGTACACGTTTGGTATTGTCTTGCCCGATAACGTACTGATCGAGAAATGTTTTAATTTCAACAGGGGTGGGTAAATCAGTACGAATATCAGTTCGAGCAGAGGTTTGTGCCTCTTCCAAAATAATATCGTTGCATAAATCGACACATTCATCACAGATAAAAACTGATGGACCTGCAATCAGTTTACGCACCTCGTTTTGCGTTTTGTTGCAAAATGAACAATGCAGAGTTTTTGCGACAGATGGTGTTTTTTTGTCAGTCATTGCGATTCAAACTCAATATTTTGACTAAATTATTTAGACTACATCACTACGGCTAGACAACATTTTATCAATTAAGCCGTAAGCAACCGCATCAGGAGTTGACATGAAATTATCACGCTCTGTGTCAACCTCAATACGGCTTATAGGCTGCCCGGTATTAATGGCTAAGACTTCATTTAAGCGTTGACGTAAATTTAAAATTTCACGCGCTTGAATTTGAATATCGGAAGCTTGGCCTTGTGCACCGCCCGAAGGTTGATGAATCATGATGCGTGAGTTAGGTAAAGCGAAACGCTTACCTTTTGTACCTGACGAAAGTAGCAAGGCACCCATGCTAGCTGCCAAACCAACACACATTGTTGACACATCAGGCTTAATAAAGTGCATGGTGTCATAAATGGCCATGCCTGCATAAACCGAACCGCCAGGTGAATTAATGTAGAACGCAATGTCTTTATCAGGGTTTTCAGACTCAAGAAAAAGCATTTGCGCCACAATTAAGTTAGCAGTGTAATCATTTACACTGCCCACTAAAAAGATAACGCGCTCTTTTAACAGTCGTGAATAAATGTCGTATGAGCGTTCACCACGGCCAGATTGCTCAACCACCATTGGTATAAAACCTGAACCCGATGGCGTAACCGATTCACCACCGTACATTGATGCGTAAAAATCAGTAAAACGGTGTGAGTTGTTCATTAGGTGTTGCCCATGATTTGATCAAAATTGACGTTATCTTCAGCGACTTGGGCTTGCGACAATATGTGATCAACAACATTATCTTCAAGCACAATTGCTTCAATCTCAGCTCGACGCTGACGGTCTGACAGGTAGTAACTCACGACTTGTGCCGGTTGTTCGTAACCTTGTGCAAACGTTTCAATACGAGTGCGAACTTGTTCGGGTTTAGCCTGCAAACCTGCCACTTTAATGAGTTCACTGATCATTAAACCAAGTTTCACTCGGCGGGTAGCCTCTTCAGTGAATGCATCGGGTGGAATGGGGAATGTATCGGCATTAGGCATGCCACGCTCTTTAAGTTGCTCGCGTGCCAATTTAATACGGCTTTGAGTTTCGCTTTCAAGCAATGCTTTAGGAATATCGAACTGAGCCGTAGCAACCAAAGCATCCATTACGCTGGCTTTTGTTTTAGCCAATACCCGACCACTCACTTCGCGCTCAATGTTGCCCCGAACGTCAGCCAAAAGTTTATCTACATCGCCTTCTGGTTGACCTAAAGCTTTAGCAAAATCAGCATTAACTTCAGGTAAATTTGGTTTAGCAACTGACTTTACAGTAAGCGTGAACTCGACTGTTTTACCTGCAACGTCTTTACCGTTGTAGTCTGCAGGAAAAGTCAATGGGAAAACTTTAATTTCACCTGCCTTCATACCCGTTGCAGCCGTTTCAAATTCAGGCAACATACGCCCTTTACCTAAATCGAACTCAAAATCAGTGGCTGTACCGCCTTCAAAAGGCACGCCTTCTAATGTACCCAAGAAATCAAGCTTGACCCGATCACCTTTTTCAGCTGCACGGTCAGCGACTTCTTCATACTCAGCACGTTGTTCACGCAACACGTCAAGGGTGCGTTGCACTTCAGCATCTGTCACAGGACAGACCGCACGTTGCACAGACAGCGTTGCTAAATCAGGTAAAGCCACGTCTGGGTAAACTTCAAAGGTTGCTAAAAACGCTAACGTGTCTTCAGGAACCCCTTCAGTTTTTCCCTCTAGCGTGGGCGAACCAGCGACACGTAAACCCGTTAATGAAAGTTGCTCATCAAGCAGTTGGCCAACCGTTTGGTTGATCGCGTCGTAACGAATGCTGGGTGCATGAGACTTTTCGAGCATCGACATAGGAACCTTGCCCGGGCGAAAGCCAGGTGCTTTAGCCGTACGGGCAACGCGCTTAAGCTCTGCTTGCACTTTTTTTTCAATATCGGCCAAAGCGACAGACAATTCGATGCGGCGCTCAAGGCCGGCTAGGGTTTCAACCACTGGCTGCATAGGTTACCTATAAACTCTACAAAATGCTTCAAAAAATGAAACAATGGGTTAATAAATGGTGCGAAGAGCGGGACTCGAACCCGCACACCCTTTCAAGCGTCAGGACCTAAACCTGGTGCGTCTACCAATTTCGCCACCTTCGCATTCAGACGGTATTGTAGCGCAGTCAATCGATCGGTTTTACCCCAAGCCAAAGTCTTGCGTAAAATAGTGACATGAACCCTAAATTAAATCTACTACAACCCTACCCTTTTGAAAAATTAAGGGGTCTGCTGAATGCTGCAAACCCTGCTCAAACGGGCTTAAAACTTATCGACTTGTCTATTGGTGAGCCTAAACATGCTGCACCCGCTTGTGTCAAACTAGCAATAACCAACCACCTTGAAGGGTTATCGGTTTACCCGTCTACTAAGGGTGATGAAACGCTTCGCATAGCCATTAGCAATTGGGTGGGTCGCCGTTACGGCATACCGGCTTTAAATGCACATACTCAAGTTTTGCCTGCTTTGGGCTCAAGAGAAGCTTTGTTTGCATTTGCCCAAACAGTTTTAGATGCCAAACAAAAAGGGTATGTTGTTTGCCCCAACCCTTTTTATCAAATATATGAAGGGGCTACTTTACTGGGCGGCGCTCAACCTTATTATGTTAATGCTGACCCTAATCGAAATTTTTTAAGCGATTGGTCAAGCGTACCTGATGATATTTGGCGTCAAACTCAATTGCTATTTGTTTGCTCACCTGGCAACCCAGCGGGTAGCGTAATGGGGCTTGAAGACTGGTCAACCTTATTTAGTTTGGCCGATAGATTTGGTTTCGTTATCGCTTCTGATGAATGCTATTCCGAAATCTATTTAGATGAAAACCATCCCCCAATGGGTGGATTAGCCGCCGCCCATGCTTTGGGGCGCACTGATTTTAAAGGCTTAGTCTGCTTTTCAAGCTTATCTAAACGCTCTAACTTACCGGGCCTTCGTTCAGGTTTTGTAGCGGGCGACGCCAATTTAATTGAAAAATTTTTACTCTACCGCACCTACCATGGTAGTGCTATGTCACCCGTTGTTTCTCATGCAAGCTTAGCAGCATGGCAAGACGAGGACCATGTCATTGAAAACCGCAAACAGTATCGAGCAAAATTTGATGCCGTACTACCCATTTTGCAACCACATCTTGAGGTCGAACGACCTGACGCATCGTTTTACCTTTGGGCTAAAACGCCTATTTCAGACCCAGATTTTGTTTTTCAATTGCTCAATACCCAAGCCGTTCGTGTCTTACCTGGCAGTTACGTGGGTCGAGAAATCAACGGCGTAAACCCGGGCACGAACCGTATTCGTATTGCTTTGGTTGCTCCGTTAGCCGATTGTGTTGAGGCCGCGCAACGTATGGTTGTATTTTTGGAAAAGTTATACGTTCACTCTCCTGTGACGCGACCATAAGCACCAAACTAAGCCGCATTAAAGTTTAATTGGCATCTCAAGCGCCAGCGATATTTATCCTTCTTGTAAAAGGGGAGAATGACGCGCAGCCTGTTAAAATAAAATCCATTAAATTTTCCCACTTAACAAAAAGCAGATTGCCTCATGACACTTGATCTTCAAACCACAATCGAACAAGGCTGGGAAGCCCGTACCACGTTAACCCCACGTGACACTGACGCTGCCATCCGCGAAGCCGTTGAACACACTTTAGACGGGCTTGATACCGGCACACTGCGTGTGTCTGAAAAAATTGACGGCAAATGGGAAACACACCAATGGATCAAAAAAGCCGTCTTACTGTCATTTCGAATGAATGAAAACGTTGTCATGGGTCAAAACCCACTTCAATTTTTTGACAAAGTGCCCCTGAAGTTTTCAGATTACGGTGTCAACGCGTTTCAATCAGGTGGTTATCGTGTGGTTCCTCCTGCAGTCGCCCGACGCGGTGCATTTATTGGTCGTAACGTCGTGTTGATGCCCTCATACGTCAATATTGGTGCGTATGTTGATGAAGGCACCATGGTTGACACCTGGGCAACGGTTGGCAGTTGCGCCCAAATTGGTAAAAACGTTCACCTTTCTGGTGGTGTTGGCATTGGTGGCGTGCTTGAGCCCTTGCAAGCTAACCCAACTATTATTGAAGACAATTGCTTCATTGGTGCACGCTCTGAAGTCGTAGAAGGCGTCATTGTGGAAGAAAACTCTGTCTTAGCAATGGGTGTTTTCATTTCGCAAAGTACACGTATTTTTAACCGCGAAACAGGTGAAATTATTTATGGTCGCGTACCATCAGGTTCAGTGGTTGTGCCCGGTAGTTTGCCTTCAGCCGATGGTTCACATAGTCTCGCTTGTGCTGTGATTGTAAAACGCGTTGATGCCCAAACCCGAGCCAAAACCAGTATTAACGATTTACTACGAGCCTAAATATGATGACTGAGTCCGCCATGCTCGATATGGTCAAAGACCTTATTGCACGCCCTTCTGTTACACCTGACGACCAAGCATGTCAGCAACAAATTATTGCTCGCTTAGCACCACTGGGCTTTAAAGCTGAAATGTTTGAACAAGGGGGTGTGACGAACGTTTGGTTACGCCGCGGCACAGCACGCCCGCTCGTCGTATTTGCTGGGCATACTGATGTGGTGCCCACTGGGCCGCTCGAGCAATGGCAGTCTGACCCTTTCGAGCCTACGATTCGCGAAGGTCGTTTATACGGTCGCGGGGCAGCTGATATGAAAAGCTCACTAGCGGGCTTTACCATCGCAATTGAAGAGTTCGTTGAACAAAACCCCAATCACACTGGGTCGATAGCTTTATTGCTTACCTCTGATGAAGAAGGCCCCGCTGTGCATGGCACCGTTATTGTTTGTAACGCATTAAAAGCTCGCAACGAAGTACTAGACTATTGCATAGTGGGCGAGCCGACTTCATCAAAGCAAATCGGCGACACAATTAAAAATGGTCGTCGTGGTTCGCTATCGGCCAAACTCACGATTATGGGCAAACAAGGCCATGTGGCCTACCCTCATTTAGCAAGGAACCCCGTTCATCTTTTTGCACCGACTCTGGCGGTTTTAACCCAAACAGCATGGGACAATGGCAACGAATACTTTCCGCCAACAACCATGCAGGTTTCAAACTATCACTCGGGTACTGGGGCCTCCAATGTTGTGCCAGGTCAAGCCGTGATCGATTTTAACTTTCGATTCTCAACCGCTAGTACGCCTGAGTCACTGAAACAACGCGTCATTGATGTGCTCGAGACGCACCAGGTGCCTTACCAAATTGAATGGTTATTGAGTGGTTCACCCTTTTTGACCCCACGCGGTGAGTTAAGCGAGGCCTTAACCTCCGCTATTCAGTCTGAAACCGGTTTAATAACCGAACTTTCAACCACAGGTGGCACCTCAGACGGTCGGTTTATTGCGTCAATATGCCCACAAGTGATTGAGTTTGGCCCTTGTAATGAAAGCATTCATCAAGTCAATGAAAATATCGTTGTAAACGACTTAAACCCTTTAAAAAACATCTACCGACGTGTTCTTGAGCGTCTGCTACCGAATGCCTAATCAACTATTTATCGACACACCCCTTATTAACGAAGCCGCAAGCCATTTTCGAACCCTCAGAGACTTTATTCGCTTTGCAGTCACACAAATGACGCAAGCCAAAGTTTCGTTTGGGCAGGGCACAGACAATGCGTTTGACGAAGCGGCTTACCTCACTTTACATACTTTAAATTTACCAATTGACCAGCTTGACCCCTTTCTCGATGCTGTATTGTTGCCTGTAGAGCGGTTAATGGTGTTGAACGTTTTGGCGAAACGTGTAAACGAACGGCTACCCGCCGCTTATATTACGGGCGAAGCTTGGTTACAAGGTTATCGTTTTACGGTTGATAAAAATGTCATTATTCCCCGTTCACCTATTGCTGAGTTACTCGTCTCTCAACTCGATACATGGGTAGACGAACCGCATGACATCAAGCATGTACTAGATGTCTGCACAGGTTCAGGCTGCTTAGCCATTTTGGCAGCTTTAGTTTTACCCAATGCACAAGTTGATGCCACAGACATCAGCGAAGAAGCGCTTAGTATCGCTAAAGCCAATGTTAATGATTACAACCTGAGCGCTCGGGTGCACTTGCATCAAGGCAGCCTACTTGAACCCCTTCCGGCCAAACATCTTTACAACATGATTATTTGTAACCCGCCCTACGTTAATGATGCATCCATGCAAGCACTCCCTCCTGAGTTTATGCACGAGCCTTCACTTGCCCTTGCGGGTGGTGTAGATGGTATGAGATTAGTCAGCGACTTGCTCAATCAGTGCGCAAAAAAACTAACATCAGATGGTATTTTATTTTTAGAAATCGGTCATGAACGTGCGCATTTTGACGCTGCTTTTAAGCATCTATCTCCCACCTGGATCGATACCCTTGGCACCCAAGATCAAATTATGATGCTGACTGCTGCGCAGTTACAATCGTGATTCGCACCACTGACTTAACCCTTAGAAGGGGTCCGCGTGTATTGTTAGACCATGCTTCATTTGTGGTTCACCCTGGTGAACGTGTCGGTGTGGTGGGTCGAAACGGTTGTGGTAAATCGTCATTATTTGCATTGATCAGAGGCTTAATTGATGCTGATGCAGGGCGTATTGATTTACCCGAGGCTTGGCGTTTGTCTTGGGTTGAACAGGAAATACCTGACCGACACAAACCCGCTCGTGAGCACGTCATTGATGGTGATCAAAACTTAAGAGCGCTTGAAGCCAAACGCGCCTCGCTCGATGCACTTGAACACCATGCTGGCAATGCCGACGAAATCGGTCACCGCATTGCAGAGGCTGAGGCAGCTTTAATAGATGCTGATGCCTGGAGTGCACCCGCCCGTGCCGAACAGCTTCTAGCGGGCTTGGGCTTTACGCCTGAACAATGGTTACAACCTGTCGGTACTTTTTCAGGCGGTTGGCAGATGCGTATTAACTTAGCTCGGGCCCTGATGGCACCGTCTGATTTATTGCTGCTTGACGAACCGACCAATCACCTTGATTTAGATGCCATGCTTTGGCTTGAGCGTTGGCTCGAAAGTTACACCGGTACAGTATTGCTCATTTCTCACGATACTGAATTTCTTGATGCCGTGGCGCGCACCATTTTGCACATTGATCAATCTGTCATTACTCGCTACAAAGGCGGTTATGACGATTTTGTTCGACAACGAGCAGAACGTTTGAAGCAGGTGCGTCAAGCGCACGATCGTCAAAATCGTGAAACAGCTCGTATGCAAAGCTTTATTGACCGCTTCAAAGCAAAAGCATCGAAAGCTAAGCAAGCACAAAGTCGTGTTAAAGCCTTGGCGCGCATGCAAGAACTCGCACCAATTTTGGCTGAATCAGCAATTGATATTTCAATACCTTCACCCACTCACATGCCCGACCCTTTGGTGGCGCTTGACCACGCTGATATGGGCTATGCCGCTGACCCTACTTTACCAGGCAGTCTTGACGTCACCATTTTAAACGATGTCAACCTGCGTATTCCAGCTGGGGCACGTATTGGTGTGTTGGGTATAAACGGGGCAGGTAAAAGTACGCTTATTAAAACCATTGCTGGTCAACTGACACCCGTCAAAGGCCAAGTGATTGATGCAAAGGGCTTAGTGGTGGGTTACTTTGCGCAACATCAACTCGATACGCTTGATATTCAATCCACTCCGCTTCAACATCTCATGCGCATTGCACCTGATACACGCGAACAGTTATTGCGTAATTATCTCGGTCGCTTTGGGTTTTCAGGTGACCGTGTGAACGAAGTCATTGAACCTTTTTCCGGTGGTGAAAAAGCCAGATTGGCGCTGGCCTTAGTGGTTTGGTACAAACCCAATTTATTGGTACTAGATGAACCCAGTAATCACCTTGACGTTGAAACGCGCGAAGCATTAACGGCTGCGCTTGCGGAATATGAAGGGGGCATGTTACTGGTGTCACATGATCGACATTTATTGCGCACCACCGTTGACGAATTTTGGTTGGTTTCAAAGGGTGAGGCCAAAGCATTTGATGGTGACTTAGAAGACTACCGAACGTACGTGGTGCAAAACCAAGGTGCAGAGCAAAAACGTAGCGCTAAAACTGAAAAAAGTAGCTTGAAGGGTTCGCAGACACAAAGTGAACCAAGCACACTTGATGCCAGCGAACGCAAACAGCAGAAACGTGAAGATGCTCAACGCCGTAGAGCTTTGTCAGAACAACGCAAACCGATTGAACAAGCACTTAAGAAGCTTGAAATTGTTATTTCACGAGACACCCAAGCCTTAACTGACTTGAACCGACGTATGGCTGAGCCTGATTTTTACAATGAACCGAATAAAGAGTTGCAACGCGATTCAACTCTAATGCATGGCACGTTAAAGCAAGCGCTCGAACAAGCTGAAAGCCAATGGATCACTCTTCAAGAAGAACTCGAGGCGCTTTCAGTGGGTTAAAGCTATATTAATCATAGCGATGAATGATGAATGTTGACAAAAAATGAAAGCAGTCAAACATTGAAGCAATCAAGCAAAGAACTGAATGACGGCTTGAAAACCTAGAGTGATTAAGCAATGATGTCGAGCTTGGCAATGCCTAAGGCTAGCGTTTTTGAGCCGACATCAGCAAAATGTATTTGCGCTTGTGCATCTAAACCTGTACCTGACAACCCAATAATGGTACCTTCACCAAAACGTGCGTGACGCACCCCTTGACCAACCCTAAACAACTGCGCACCAATCTGCAGCCCCGATGTAGGGCCTTTGGAAGGGGCACTACTTGTGTATTGATTTGTGTATTGATTTGAACGCGGTGTGCTTGAAGCCCCACCAAAGGCTCGTGCATATGAATGAACTGAAGTATCGCTTGTAACCGCTCGAACAGTTAACCATTTCACATGATTTTCAGGAACTTCGTCTAAAAAGCGTGAGCGTACGGCATAGCGTGTTTGGCCGTGCAACATACGACTTTGTGCCATGGTCATATACAACCGTTTGCGTGCACGAGTAATGGCTACATACATTAAACGACGCTCTTCTTCGAGACCTGATGGGTCGACAATACTGTTTTCGTGCGGAAATAAACCGTCTTCTAAACCAGAAATAAACACGGCATCGAATTCTAGGCCTTTCGCAGCATGCACCGTCATCATTTGCACCGCATCTTGACCTGCTTTAGCTTGGTTATCGCCCGACTCTAGAGCAGCGTAAGCTAAAAAAGCAGATAAGGGGGTTTGCGCAATAGGTGTGTTCAACCCAAGTTCATCGACGCTATCGTCAGGCATGAGTTCAGTGAGTGACTTTGCAGGCTGACCTGATGGTAAGCCTGATAAATCGTGTTCGTTTTCGAAAACAGTCGCAGCATTTACCAGTTCACCCAAGTTTTCAATACGCTCGGCACCTTCTTTTTCACCCTGATAGTGGTGCAACAAACCTGACGCTTCGATGATGTGCTCAACCGCTTCAGATAACGGCAGTAAGCGCGTTTCTTGTGCCATCGTTTCAATCAATGTGGCGAATTGGGCCAAACTGCTGCCCCCTTTGCCTGCCACCCGCGCAATGGCTTGAGCCAGCGTGGTGTTGTAAGTTTTAGCTTGATCAACCAATGATTCAATGGTGCGTGCACCAATGCCCCGAGCTGGAAAGTTCACCACTCGAATCAAAGACGTATCGTCGTCTTGATTCATGACCAGCCTTAAGTAGGCAAGCGCGTGTTTGATTTCTTGACGCTCAAAAAAGCGTAAGCCACCATAAACGCGATAAGGAACACCCGCTGAAAATAAGGCATGCTCAATCACGCGTGACTGAGCGTTACTTCGATACAGAATAGCGATGTCTAAACGACTTGTACCCTCGCCTACCAAGGCTTTGATTTCGTCTACTAACCATTGCGATTCGGCGCCATCTGAGGGTAGCTCAACAGCACGAATCAGTTCACCCTCGCCTTGATCAGTCCAGAGGTTTTTACCTAAACGGTTACAGTTATTGGCAATTAATTGATTCGCTGCATCAAGAATATGGCCTTGAGATCGGTAGTTTTGCTCAAGCCTAATGACCGAGCCTTTTGCGTAGTCGCGCTCAAAATCAACCATGTTTCCAACATCTGCCCCGCGAAAGGCGTAAATTGATTGATCGTCGTCACCCACTGCAAAAATACTGGCTCCACCACCTGATAGCAGCTTCAACCAGCGATATTGCAAGGCATTGGTATCTTGAAACTCGTCAACCAAAATATGGCGAAACCGTCTTTGATAATGTGCCCGAATGGGTTCTTGGTGTTCAAGTAACTCAAGAACCCGAAGCAGCAGTTCAGCGAAATCAACTACGCCATCTCGTTGGCATTGTGCTTCGTAGAGTGCATAAATTTCAACCATACGTCGTTGATAAGGGTCGGCGGCATCAACAGCATGCGAGCGACGACCCTCTTCTTTGGCACCGTTAATAAAACGTTGCACATCACGCGGGGTGAATTTTTCATCATCAATCTGGTTGGCTTTTAAAAGCCTTTTAATCAGGCTTAATTGGTCAGCCGAATCAAGAATTTGAAACCCTTGAGGTAACTTGGCATCACGAAAGTGTGCACGCAACAAACGATGGCACAGACCATGAAATGTACCTACCCACATACGTCGGGTATCGATGGGAAGCAGGCTCGCAACGCGAACCTGCATTTCTTTAGATGCTTTGTTGGTAAAGGTAACCGCGAGTATGCCTAAAGGGCTGACCAAACCATTTTGAATTAACCAAGCCATACGGGTGGTAAGCACCCGTGTTTTTCCACTACCAGCACCTGCTAAAACGAGCGCGTGACCGCCGTCAAGCGTAACGGCGGCACGCTGTGGATCATTGAGTTGATCAATCATGCCGCGTAGCGGCGTAATCGCAGAGCGAATTCCTGTAGGTTGGTAATACCACTTTGTTGAGCAGTTTGGCACCATGCTTGTAAGTCATGCAGAAGTTGCTCACTCGACGCACTTGACCCTTCCCAAATACGACTTAAATCGCGACGCATGTTTACCCATGTAGAAAGCGATGGAGTTTGTGCAAGCGCTTGATCAATACGATCACGCTCTACTTGCGCTAACGTTTCATCACCACGACCCAACCAATGTGTGGCCGATACCAACGATTCAGCATTTTCTAAATTAATGCCTGATTGTTTGCCACGTTTGATTTCCTCTAGGCAAGCTTGCCGCATTAAGCCTGTATAGCGACCTAAAATTTCATAACGGTGCGCAATAACACCTTGCAACGTACGTAAATCAATACCCTTTTTGCCATGTGGCTCAAGCTCAAGCTTTGGTGCCATTTTACGAACTTTTATTAAACCTAAACCTCGGCAAATGGTGATGTAGAACCAGCCAATATCAAATTCGTACCATTTGCTTGAAAACTTAGCTGATGAACCGTAGGCGTGATGGTTATTGTGTAATTCTTCACCCCCGATAATGATGCCCCAAGGTGAAACGTTTGTGCTGGTATCAGGGCTAGCGAAGTTACGATAGCCCCAGTAATGGCCAATACCATTCACAACACCAGCTGCCCAAAAGGGTATCCAAGCCATTTGAACGGCCCACACTGCAAAGCCCAACGTGCCAAATAACAAGACGTCAATAACAAGCATCAAAATGATGCCGCTAGCAGAGTATTTTGTATAAATGTTGCGTTCTACCCAATCGTTGGGCGTACCATGACCAAATTTATTGACGGTTTCAGCGTTGCGCGACTCGTCGCGGTAAAGTTCAGCACCGCGAAACATCACTCGACCAATACCAAACAACATGGGCGAATGGGGGTCACCATCACGCTCACAGCGAGCGTGATGTTTGCGGTGTATGGAAACCCATTCTTTGGTCACCATGCCAGTCGTTAGCCACAGCCAAAATCTGAAAAAATGAGCCAGAGTTGGATGAATATCAAGCCCGCGATGAGCCTGTGAACGATGTAAATAGATCGTTACAGCAACAATAGTAATGTGGGTCATGATAAGCGTGACCACCAAAACTTCCCATGCCGAAGCTTGGGTTAAACCATGTGCGAGGTAAGACAGAATAGTTTCCATAGATATTGAATCATCACTTTGAGCTTAAACACTTTGGATTGTAGCGTAGTTACCCTTAACTCGATACTTTTTCCGTTGTAAATTTGTTCAAAATCAATAGATTATGGTTATTTAGTCACTCTTTGGTATTTTTCTTTGCACGGGTGCTTGGTTTAGGCTTGGCTTTAGCTTTTGGAGTTGTTTCGACTAACGATTCAAATTCAGCTTCTAACTCAGCCCTAGATTGAACCTCTAATTTATTGTCAGTCTTAACTACCCCTTCAATCATAGAATCGTATTCAGGCTTAGACTCAAGTTCTGCCTCAGGTTTAACCAAAGGCACGGGTTTGGCGGGTGCCGCTTTGCGAGTCATCACCGCAGCAAAAAAAGCATCTGTTTGATGCTGGTCTGGTCTAAGATGCACCATTGGGCCCTCAACAACCAAATTAGCTTGTTGGTTCAAAATAATTGAAGCGTCTGCCAATTCAAAGTTGGCGTTACGGTCTAAAAATGCTTGTACTTGGTGTTCGTTTTCTTCGGGTAAAAAACTGCATGTTGCATAAACCAAACGCCCACCGGGACGAACACATTGACTAGCACGATCGAGGATGCGACGTTGTTGTGCACAAATCTCGGCTAAACCACTTTCTGGGTAACGCCACTTTAAATCGGGGTTACGCCGCAAAGTACCCACACCGGTACACGGTGCGTCAACTAAAACCCGGTGCGCCTTGCCTGCTAAACGTTTGACGCGGTCATCGTTTTCATTTCTGATGACCACAGGGTGAACATTTGATAAACCACTTCGCGCAAAACGTGGCTTGGCTCGTGCTAAACGACCCGCTGAAATATCAAAAGCATACAAACGGCCAGTTGTTTTCATCATGGCGGCCAGGGCAAGTGACTTACCGCCTGCCCCAGCACAAAAATCGATCACCATTTCTCCGCGCTTGGGTTCAACCAAAAGTGCTAAAAGTTGGCTACCCTCATCTTGCACTTCAATGGCGCCGTTAATAAATATATTCCAGGTATTAATGGGTGGATGGCCATGTAGCCTGATACCCCATGGGGAATACGGCGTAATTTCAGGCGCAAAGCGTTGACGCTGGTCTGACATAATTTCAGTCATCACGTCTTCACGTCGCATTTTCAAAGTATTGACGCGCAAATCAAATGGGGCAGGCTTTAATAGCGACTGTGCCAAAGCGTCAGGTTCGGGTAGGCCATTGATTTGATCAACCAACCAGTCGGGCAAGCTGTAGCGCACACCAAATGCCAAGGCGCTTTGATCGACGGATTGTGTGTGCTCGAGCCACTCGCGCTCAGCGGGATCCGTCAAGGCTTGCAATAAAGTTTCCAAACCTATCGATGTACTCAAACCAAGTAAAGCTAATCGACGTGGCACAGAACCCTTTACACTTTGTGCGTATATACGGTAGCGTTTCAAATGACGCAGTACATCAAATACAGAAGTTGCGACCTCACCACGGTCACGCCCACCTAATTGCGGATATGCTTTAAAAAATTGTGATACCACCATGTCTGCTGGGGTTTCAAACAACAAAATGACGTTCAGTAAGGTGGTGATCTGTTCAACACGCGCCAAAATACGTAAATTGGGTTGATAAGGTTTATCTGCCTTCATGGCGATGCTTCCGAAAATAATCGTTTGGTGACGTTTTTGACGTGGACCGTTTGATCTGGGGTAAAAGAGACTAAACCGTCGGCAAGCCAACGGGCGACATAGGGGTAAACAATATGTTCCATATTTTGAACACGTTGGGCTAAGCTTTCAACGCTATCTTCGCGCTTGATTACAACTTTCCCTTGGGCAATAGTGGGGCCATGATCTAGTTCAGGGGTGACGAAATGAATCGTACAGCCATGTTGCTTGAAACCCCCTTCTAGGGCCCTTTTATGGGTATGCAAACCCGGCAACTCAGGCAAAAGTGATGGGTGAATATTAATCAAACGACCTAAATAAGCATTCACAAACGTTGGGGTCAAAATACGCATAAAACCAGCTAACAAAACAAAATCTGGGCTAAATGCGTCAACAGCACGTTTCAGTTCCACATCAAACGCTTCACGCGAATCATATAAACTATGATCAATCAGTTCTGTCTCAATACCCTGCTCTTTAGCCCAAGCCATGGCTTGCGACTGAGGTCGGTTGCTGATGACCCCCACCACTGAACCGTTGACCTTCGAACCGTTCATCTCTGACCCCTGAACCATTGAATCATGCAGGGCGCGTAAATTACTACCATGGCCTGAAACAAGCACAACAAAACGACAAGATTTAGGTTTAGGGCACGTCATAATATGGAATAAACAGTCAAAACAAGCTTTCAATTGTAAACTGCCAAAGGTGAACACCCCATTACGCATCATTCGCCACCTTCCTTCGACCCCACCGCCCTTGGCGAGCGCATTGTCAATTGGTAATTTTGACGGGGTACATCTTGGCCATCAAGCGATGTTAGCGCGGGTTTGTGAAGCAGCATCAGAGCGCCAATTAATGCCCAGTGTTTTAACGTTTAATCCACACCCAAGGGTTTATTTCGCCCAACTTACTGAGCACCCCGAACGAGCACCCCTGGCCATCAATAGTCTACGCGACCGTTTAAGTCTGTTGGCACAGCATGGCATCAAACAAATCACTTTGTTAAAGTTCAACCATGCACTGGCTAGCATGGCGCCCAAGACTTTTGTTGAAACGTTATTAATTCAGCAATTACAAACTAAATGGTTATTGGTTGGTAAAGATTTTAAATTTGGCCACCAACGCCGCGGCAATATAGAATTACTTGAGCATTATGCTCAAAAAGGTGATTTCGAACTCTCAACTATTGACGACATCGATGACAACTCCGGGCAACGCATTTCTAGTTCAACCGTTCGCGACGCTCTGCGTCTTGGTCATATTGAACAAGCAAAACGATTGTTGGGATGTTCATTTAGCGTTTCGGGGCATGTCAAGCATGGCCAAAAGCTTGGACGCACACTTGGGTTTCCAACGTTGAATATTTCGGTTGCTCCCAACTGTGCTGCCAAAATTGGTATCTACGTTGTTCGAGTTCGCGGCTTGTTTGGACAACCCTTAATGGGTGTGGCCAGTCTAGGTTTGAGGCCGACTGTCGTCGACGCTGGACGTCTTTTACTTGAAGTACATCTTATAGACCAGTCAGTTCACGCATACGGTAAACTTGTATGTGTAGATTTTTTACATTTTTTACGGGGTGAGGAAAAATTTCCGAATCTCGAAACCCTTACTTTAGCGATGCAGCAAGACACTTTGCAGGCGCGACATTATTTTGCAGAAAATGGACTATAAAACCACACTCAACTTACCCGACACCCCATTCCCCATGCGGGGCAACCTGCCTAAACGAGAACCTCAATGGGTCGAGGCATGGCAACAAAATGGTGTGTACGAGGCCATACGCGAAGCAAGTGTAGGTCGTCCTACATTTTTACTACATGACGGCCCTCCCTATGCAAATGGTGACTTGCATATTGGTCACGCCGTTAACAAAATTCTTAAAGACATAGTGGTTAAAACCCGCAATATGGCAGGTTTTGATGCACGCTACGTACCAGGCTGGGACTGCCATGGCATGCCCATTGAAGTGCAAATTGAAAAAAAATACGGTAAGTCCTTACCCGTTGCTGATGTACAAAAAAAGGCTAGAGCTTTTGCGTATGAGCAAATTGCGAGACAAAAGAAAGACTTTCAACGCCTAGGGGTGTTGGGTGAATGGCAAGACCCCTATCTCACCATGAATTTTACAAACGAAGCCAACGAAATTCGTGCGCTCAGTAAAATCTATGAAAAAGGGTATGTGTTTCGCGGTTTAAAACCAGTTAACTGGTGTTTTGATTGCGGCTCGGCTTTGGCTGAAGCTGAAGTTGAATATGCAGACCGTTCAGACCCCGCCATTGATGTGGCCTTTCCGTTTGCTGACCTAAAAGCTATTGCGGCAGCTTTTGGCCTAAATGAAGTCAATCCAGGCGCAATTGTTATTTGGACCACCACACCTTGGACAATTCCTGCCAATCAAGCCCTAAACTTACACCCTGAGTTTGAATACGCATTGGTCAAGGTCGACCCAGCGTTACCAACAGGCTCTTTGTTAATTCTAGCGACTGAACGCGTTCAACCTTGCTTAGAACAGTGGGGCTTAAAGGGTGAAGTAGTGGCTACTTGCGTGGGTCAGCAACTGAATGGCTTGACTTTCAAGCACCCCTTAGCTGGCTTAGATAAAGGCTACGACCGCGTTTCACCTATTTACCTGGGTGATTACGTGACCCTTGATACCGGCACGGGCATTGTGCACTCATCACCCGCTTATGGTGTGGAAGACTTTATTTCATGCAAAGCCCACGGCCTAGTCGATGCTGATATTTTAAACCCTGTTATGGGTGATGGTCACTATGCTTCAACCTTACCTTTGTTCGGTGGTGAACTCATCTGGAAAGCCAACCCAAAAATCGTCTTAGCGCTTAAAACCGCAGGAACCTTGATTAAAGATCACCCACATCAGCACAGTTATATGCACTGCTGGCGTCATAAAACGCCCATCATTTATCGAGCCACCAGCCAATGGTTTGCAGGTATGGACATCGAACCTAAAGACGGTGGGCCAACCCTTCGTCAAAGCGCTTTGGCAGCTATTGAAGCGACAGCTTTTTACCCAGCTTGGGGTCGTGCTCGTCTACATGCGATGATTGCCAATCGACCTGACTGGACACTTTCTCGCCAACGTCAATGGGGTGTCCCCATGGCCTTTTTTGTGCATAAAGAAACCGGCGCGCTTCACCCTGACACACCGGCCTTACTGGAAGCTGTCGCATTGCGGGTTGAACAAGGCGGCATTGAAGCCTGGCAAACACTTGATCCGGCTGATTTGCTCGGCGCTGACAGTGCTTCATATGAAAAAAATAAAGATACGCTAGACGTTTGGTTTGACTCAGGCACCTCGCACGCCACCGTCATGGGTGGTCTGAATGGTGACTTCAAAGGGTCACACGCTGACCGTTTAGGTTGGCCTGCTGATATGTACCTTGAAGGTTCTGACCAACATCGCGGTTGGTTTCATTCATCCTTATTAAGTGGTTGCATGTTGTACGGTCGCGCACCTTACAAGTCTTTGTTGACCCATGGTTTTGCGGTAGATGGTCAGGGCCGCAAAATGAGTAAGTCTGTGGGTAATGTCGTGGCACCCCAAAAAATATCTGACACCTTAGGTGCAGAAATTTTACGACTTTGGGTTGCAAATACTGATTATGCAGGTGAACTTTCAATTTCTGATGAAATTTTAAAACGTGTGGTGGAGAGCTATCGTCGCATTCGCAACACCATGCGTTTCTTGCTCTCAAACGTAGCAGATTTTGATGCGTCAACAGACAGCATTGAATTAGATGAAATGCTTGAGATTGACCGTTATGCCATGGCCATGACGGCACAAATGCAAGCTCAAGTGTGCAAACATTATGACGCTTACGAGTTTCAACCCGCCATCACCCGCATACAGTCATTTTGTTCTGAAGATTTAGGTGCGTTTTACCTAGATATTTTAAAAGATCGTCTCTACACTGAGGCGACAACCGGTTTAATGCGCCGCAGCGCCCAAACGGCTTTGTTGCATATTACCCAAACCCTTCTCAAGTTAATGGCGCCAGTGTTGTCATTTACGGCTGAAGAAGCCTGGCAGTCTTTGTTGGTCACGTCACTTAAGCAAATGCCCGCACTTGAACAAAAAACAATTTTCACGCAATGCTATCAAACGCAACCCACGCTCGAAGATGAAGTTATGCTGCACGACAAATGGTCGCGCATACGTGAGATACGTGCCGTTGTTTTACGTGATTTAGAAGATTTACGTAGCGCCGGCAAAATTGGGGCATCATTGCAAGCTGAAATCATCATCTCGGCAACGCAAGCTGACTACGATCTTTTATCAAGCTTAGGTGATCAACTCAAGTTTGTAATGATTGTGTCAAAGGCTAGTCTTGAGTTGGGTCAAACGCTTGCCATTAATGCCACACCCTCAAATGCACAAAAATGTGGTCGTTGTTGGCACTATGTATCAGACCTTGGCGTTGATCCGCAACACCCTGATATTTGTGGTCGTTGCAGCAAAAATTTGAATCATGCCAACCACTAAAGCTTGGGGTTATGTCTTGGTCATTGTAATCATTGACCAGCTCACCAAACTGTATTTTTTAAACATCTTGTCGTATGGCGAGCGCATACCTGTGTTGCCTTTTTTTGACTTCGTGTTGCTCTTTAATACGGGTGCAGCGTTTAGCTTTTTAGCCAATCACGATGGTTGGCAACGATGGTTTTTTGTGGGCATCGGTTTCGTCGCCATTATCGTGATCAGTTGGCTTTTGCGGCGGCATCAGCACGAGCCTCGCTTCATGTGGGGCTTAACACTCATACTGGGCGGTGCAATCGGCAACGTGATTGACCGATTGCTTTGGGGTCATGTCGTTGATTTCTTACTCTTCTTTTACGACAATTGGTACTACCCTGCTTTTAACATTGCCGATAGTGCCATTACAGTAGGTGCCATACTCATTATTTTTGATGAAATCTTAAAATGGCGAACAAGCCGCCCCATTAAAAGCTAAGACAGAGGTTACATATGACTAACTTGACGGGCAAAAGAATTGTCTTAGGTCTCAGCGGCGGTGTCGCTTGTTACAAGAGTGCTGAGTTGGTTCGAGGCCTTGTGGGTTTAGGTGCACGCGTGAATGTCGTGATGACCGAATCAGCGACCCGTTTCATTACCCCCGTTACCCTTCAAGCGCTGTCTGGTCACCCTGTCTATACAGATATGTGGGATGCTCGGGTTGATAACAATATGGCACATATTGATTTAACCCGCGATGCAGATTTAATTATTGTGGCACCTGCATCGGCTAACTTTATGGCACGATTGGCGCATGGCCTAGCAGACGATTTACTTTCGACCCTTTGTTTGGCGCGAAATATACCTTTGTTGATTGCACCAGCCATGAATCGTGAAATGTGGGAAGCACACGCTACACAACGCAACATTCAACTCATCGAATCAGATGGTGTTACTTTACTCGGCCCCGACTCAGGCGAGCAAGCATGTGGGGAAGTCGGTTTAGGACGCATGCGCGAGCCGCAAGCCTTATTAACCGACATAATTCAATATTTTGAAAAACGGTCAACGCATAAACGGCTATTAGGCAAACGAGTGCTCATCACAGCCGGCCCCACTTACGAACCGATTGACCCTGTGCGGGGCATTACAAACCGATCTTCAGGTAAAACAGGGTATGCCATTGCACGAGCTGCTTTCGAGGCAGGTGCTACCGTTCAAATGGTATCGGGTCCAACCAATTTAGTCAGCCCTATTGGTGTAAGTTGTATCAATGTTACGACAGCACAAGAAATGTACGATGCGGTGGTGCCTATTGCGTCCCAATACGATATTTTTATAGCGGTAGCCGCTGTAGCAGATTGGCGGGTTGCTAAAAACTTTAATGAAAAAATCAAAAAAAACAAAGGTCAGCCCCCTACTCTAACCTTTGTTGCCAACCCCGATATATTGGCAACCGTCGCCGCTTTACCACAGGCACCCTGGTGTGTCGGTTTTGCTGCTGAAACACATTTGTTATCTCAACATGCTAATCAAAAACGTCAAAGCAAAAACATACCGTTACTGGTTGCAAACTTGGCTCAAGATGTCATGCATTCAGATCACACCCAAGTAACACTGTTCGATGAAGCGGGTGAGTATGCTTTACCTGCTGGCCTTAAATCAGATGTTGCCAACCAAATTATTCAAGCGATCGCAGATCGTATGATTCAACCCCATTCAAACTAAAGGAAGCTCCAAGTCATGGAGGCGTTTTTTGATCAAGTCGGTCTATTCATACAAACACATCAGTTTTGGTCAGGACCCATTATTTTCTTACTAACATTTGGCGAATCAATGTTAATTCTAGGCATTATGATTCCCGCGACGGCGATTCTGCTCTTTACGGGTGGTCTAGTTGGCTCAGGCATATTAGACCCTTATACGGTCCTAATCTGGGGTATTGCAGGCGCAGTTGTAGGCGACTCAATATCGTATTTAATTGGTCGTTTTTTTGGTCCTAAAGTGCTTCAGTGGCGACTCATTAAGCAACAGCGATCAACCGTTGCCCGCGCTAGACTCTTCTTTTATAAATATGGCTTCTTATCAATCTTTTTTGGTAGATTTTTAGGGCCTATTCGTAGCACCATACCGACGGTTGCAGGCATAATGGGTATGTCGCACTTTCGGTTTGAAATTGCAAACATCCTGTCGGCAATCGTTTGGGTACCTGTTATGTTATCACCCGGCTACCTTGCCGCGCGCAGCATTGATGCAGCTCAAAATGCAAGCCACATCACGCTTTATATTGGTGGTGGTTTGTCAGTCGTTATCGGTGTTGGCCTGCTGTATGCCTTTTCTCGCAAAAGAGAAACGAGTCATGAACGTAGAAAGCGACTTATTAAACCATCAACATCAATTTAAAACCGCCTCAATATCACAGCAACATCACGAAATATTTTATGAATTGATCAAATCTAAACGAATACAACTATGCACACAATTGATATCAAAGTATTAGACGACCGTATGCGCGACCAATTGCCCGCTTATGCGACAAAAGGGTCGGCGGGTTTAGACTTGCGCGCTTGTATTGACGAAGCTTTAACGCTTGCCCCTGGGCAAACGCAACTCGTTCCCACCGGTTTGGCCATTCATATTCAAAACCCAAACTACGCAGCAGTCATATTGCCGCGCTCAGGTTTAGGTCATAAGCATGGCATTGTTTTGGGCAATTTAGTGGGTTTGATCGACTCAGATTACCAAGGCCCTTTGATGGTTTCAGCGTGGAACCGCAGTGATCAACCTTATGTGATTCAACCCCTTGACCGCCTAGCACAACTGGTCATTTTGCCTGTTGTGCAAGCGAACTTTAACGTAGTTGAATCTTTTGATATCTCAACACGTGGTGAAGGTGGTTTCGGTAGTACAGGGGCGGCCTGATTCATAGATTAATGGCATGTTGCACCTTTAACACTCTGACCTGTTTGCAGGGTTAGCGCAATTTTTTGGCTAAGTTGCTGAATATTTTTTTGTTGTGCCTGCACCAAAGGCAACACACCCGGTTTAGCGGCATGGCTGAAACTGGCATAACAAGTTAACTCAAAGACTTTATTAGATTTATTCGAACCAAATTTAATGTGCCAAGAGGCTGTTAAGGTTGATGACAGGCCTGGCAACATTTCAAATCGCCTCACATCTACTTGTAGCTCGTTGTAAGGCTTTTTCACCGCACTATCAGACCATGATTGCGCAGGTGGCATACCCATAATTTCTGTTAAAGCAGCTGCTATAGATTGGGTGACCTCATCAGACAAAGAGACGGTCCAACGATCGTAGGTCAACACCTTTAATTTGTCAGCACCATCGCGCACCACCAAAAACAAGTCATCACTTTGTGGCGGCACCACGACACGATCTAATTGATACGGTATAAAGCGCGTCGAAGCAGACGAAGATTGCGCTGAGCCTTTTGCGGTTTGAGTAGCGGGCTGCTGCACCATCGGTGTCAAGGTATAGTTAACCACCTGAGGCGAAGCCGCACACCCACCCAGAACCACCAGACTGGCAATAAGCAATCGTTTCATGGTTATTGCCCCCCTAGGTTTTCACGTGAATAATTAAGATCGCCATCACCAAAAATAATGGCGTTGGGTTTATCGCGTAAGTTATCAATCAGGCCACGCGTTGCTCGAATGGTTCGATCAAGCTCTTTTAACGACTGGTTCAATTGCATCGTCAACGGGCTGTTAGGTGAAATCAAAAGATTTAAATTATCAAGCGTTTCATTAAAGTCTTTTGTAGCCGCAGAAATAACTATCAATGAATCTTTGACCTCTTTACCAATTTCTTCATAGGGAATTTTGTCTAGTTTTTTCAAAATTGACGTAATTTGCTTTTGCATGTGACCGAAGTCTTCTGTCACAACAGTAGGTATCAACAAAGGCAAGTCAGCATTCTCAGGCAACTTTACAGTTGAATCATTATCAAAAACAATAGAAACAAACAGCTGACCCGTCAAAATGTTGCCCGTTTGTAATTGAGCACGCATCCCTCTTTTAATTAGGCCGAACATTCTATTGCTAATAAACTCTTGAGTACGAAACTTATTAGGAAGCTGGCTATAAATATTTCCTATCCGTTCAGGGTAAATTGTGCCCGATACTTTTGAGAAAAAGGTACCCTCTCGCTCAACTATTTCAAGTACTACGTCATTAATTACACCAATATCAACCCCTCTAAAATTAATAGGGGCATTTTTAACTAAGCCACGAGTCGTTTGTTCAAAATGAAAAACGACGGGAATGGCAATGCCAATCGGTACAAGCTCTGCCGCCTTGCGGGTTTCATATAAATTAAATACAGTACCCGCCTTTGCTGGTTGATTATCTAAAGCATCAAACGGCTCAAAACCAAGCCCCCCAGCCAACAAAGATAAGAGTGATGCGGTTTTAACTTCAACGCCTGATGCGCCTAGCGTGACATTAATGCCACTTTCATCCCAAAACCGTGTACTACCCGTCACGTAATCATCATATGGTTTATAAATAAAAACCGAAATATCAACATATTGGCCGTTGGTATCAAGCTTGTATTCAGTGACCACACCCACTGGAATCTTTCGATAGTATATGGGGGCACCTGGCTCTAATGAACCCAAAGTCGGTGAACGAATAATAAAAGCACGACCAGCACGGTCGCTGTTAATAGGTGGGGGAACTTCTAGGCCAACAAAACTTGACTCATAGCTGTGATTTGCTTTTTCACCAGTTTTTGGGTCAACTTTAATATCAGCTTCAATAAAAGACCCAGACAAAATAGTTGATAGGCCAGAAACACCCCCTAAACCGATGCGTGGCTTAACAACCCAAAAAGTTGTACCGGAGCTGGCTAAGCTCTCTGCATCTTTTGTAAGCTGGGCCTTAACTAAAACACTATTACGATCAGGGCTAAGGCGAATTTCACTCACCGTACCTACTACTACGTCTCTAAATCGAATTTGAGTTTTACCAGCCTCAATACCAGAGGCCGAATCGAACTTTATGACAATATCTGGGCCTTGGTCATTGATTGATTTGACCACTAAGGCAATGCCAATTAATGCAGCAAGAATGGGGATTAACCAAACCCAAGCCAAGTTAATATTTTTTTTTCGTTTAATATTTGGAGATGGCAGTTTTTGCTCGGTCATTTTAAATCGGTTCTTTAGGTGAAGCAGTAAACGTTGCATGATAACCTGCTCGGCGCCAAGCCAAACGAGGGTCGAAACCCATGGCAGCAATCATGGTAATTACCACAACACCCGCAAATGCAACCACACCCGCGCTGGGTTGAATAGACATGACGGCACCAAATTGCCCTAAAGCACAAAACAGTATCACAACAAAGACATCTATCATCGACCATTGGCCAACAAATTCCACAAATTTATAATATTGAGTTCGTTTTTTTAGATTGGTTTTTTGACGCTGCTGGGTTAACCAGACCAAAGTAGACAAAATAATAATTTTTGCAGTTGGCACTAAGATGCTGGCAATAAAGACAATGGCGGCAAGGTCCCATGAGCCATATTGGGCCAACTCGATCACACCACCCATGATTGTATGACCACTCGTTCGCCCAAACATCGTGATCTTCATGATCGGTAAGAGATTAGCGGGAATATACAAAATAACGGCGGTAAATAACAAAGCCCATGTTTTGTGTAAAGCCGATAAGCTGGGGGGTTTAGCATTATGATGATGTTTTAAATGCGCCCCACTGTCACTCAACATGTGTTGTAAAGAATGATAATCAAGGTGAGATAAAAAGGTAATTAAGACAGCCGTTAATGCCGTAGCCAACAAGCCTATACCCGGTATTAAAGTTGCCATGCCTGCCATTTTTACAATGGTAACGATTATACCCATAAGCAAAACAGGCACCATACTCCAGGGTTTAATCAGTTTGTATAACTTTAGACCCGCCTCAACACCCACGCCCTGACGGCCTAAGGCCATGGGAGCCACCAACCAAAGCAATAAAAGCATGTGCAGAAAGGGCAGCAAGAAAGCAACTAGAAATGTAACGGTTGCAACTTCCCAGTAACCATCGTGAAGCGTCACTCCAACAGCATCTATAAAACGTGCGCTTTGCGTTAAACCTTGAAAATCTAGTGTTGCGATGGGGTAAGCATTGGCAATCACAAACACAATAAGTGATGTGATAATGAGCGCTAACCAAGCGCTAGGCGTCATGCGTGAAAAGCTTTCTAATACTGAATCACAACGACTACAACGCGCGCACTCGCCAGGTTTTAATTCAACCCGACTAAAGCGCGCGCCGCAGTGATGGCACTCAATGACCATTAACGCTAACCGATGGTGAACAATTAATGCGTTAACTCTGTAGGTAATTCAGAGTTTTTCTTTTTCACCGCAATGACAGCATCATTTTGAGAAAAATGCAAGACAACTTCATCTTTATCGTCAAGATCAACGGTAACTTCACCACCGTTGACGAGGCGACCAAATAACAACTCATCTGCCAAGGCGCGACGAATCATGTCTTGAATGATACGTTGCATGGGTCGTGCACCCATGAGGGGATCAAAACCGTGTTCACCAAGATAGTCACGAATACGTTGAGTGAAGGTTGCTTCCACACGTTTTTCGTGCAACTGATCTTCAAGTTGCATCAGAAACTTATCAACAACACGCAGAATCACTTCTTTGGTTAAGGAAGCAAATGACACGATGGCATCAAGTCTATTTCTAAACTCAGGGGCAAATAGCTTTTTAATATCAGCCATTTCATCGCCCTTTTCGCGCGAATTTGAAAAACCAATAGATGGCTTGCTCATTGATTCAGCACCAGCATTGGTGGTCATCACCAGAATAACGTTTCTGAAATCAGCTTTTCGACCGTTGTTATCCGTTAACGTGCCATGGTCCATGACTTGCAACAAAATGTTAAAAACATCAGGGTGAGCTTTTTCGATTTCGTCAAGTAACAGCACACAGTGAGGTTGCTTGGTAACCGCCTCAGTTAATAAACCGCCTTGGTCAAAACCTACGTAACCTGGAGGCGCACCAATTAAGCGCGATACGGTGTGACGTTCCATGTACTCTGACATATCAAAACGTAACAACTCAATACCTAAGGTGTAAGCTAATTGGCGGGCGACTTCCGTTTTACCCACGCCTGTTGGACCTGAAAACAAGAAGGACCCAATCGGTTTTTCAGGACTCCCTAAACCAGAGCGTGCCATTTTGATAGAGGCAGATAAAGCATGAATGGCTGCATCTTGACCAAACACAACTGTTTTTAAGTCGCGCTCAAGCGTGGCCAGTCGACTACGGTCATCGGTTGACACCGTCTGAGGTGGAATACGGGCAATTTTGCAAACAATTTGCTCAATTTCAGTTTTGCCAATGACTTTCTTTTGTTTAGATTTGGGCAACAAACGTTGAGCAGCACCCGCTTCGTCAATGACATCGATGGCTTTATCAGGTAAATGCCGATCATTAATGTGACGAGCCGATAATTCAGCGGCTGCTGTTAAAGCAGCAGAAGAGTATTTAACATGATGATGCGCCTCAAAACGTTGTTTTAAACCCCGTAGAATTAATATAGTCTGTTCAACAGTTGGTTCTGGCACATCAATTTTTTGGAAACGACGAGACAAAGCCGCATCTTTTTCAAATATACCCCGATATTCTGTGTAAGTTGTTGCTCCAATGCAACGCAACTGACCTGAAGACAGAGCGGGTTTAAGTAGATTTGAAGCATCAAGTGTGCCGCCCGAAGCCGACCCCGCACCAATTAAGGTATGAATTTCATCGATAAACAGAATGGCATTAGGGTTGTTACGAAGCTGTTTTAGGACCCCTTTTAAGCGTTGCTCAAAGTCACCACGATACTTTGTGCCGGCTAACAGTGCACCCATATCTAGAGAAAAAACTTGAGCCTCAAACAAAATCTCAGGCACTTCTTTGTTAACGATGCGATATGCCAACCCTTCAGCGATGGCCGTTTTACCAACACCCGCTTCACCCACTAATAAAGGGTTATTTTTACGACGACGGCATAAAATTTGGACCACTCTTTCAACTTCGTGCTCTCGCCCAATAAGCGGATCAATGCGACCTTGTTTGGCTGAGTCATTTAAATCTTGTGCATACAAATCGAGCGGTGACTGTCGCTGTTCAGCTTGATCATCACCAGCCGTTTGAGCTTCTTTTGGTGCGGCATTACTATCAGGTTGGGCGTGCTTAGTTATACCGTGTGAAAGAAAGTTAACAACGTCTAAACGTGTTACGCCCTGCTGCTGCAAATAATACACAGCATGTGAATCTTTTTCACCAAAAATGGCCACCAACACATTAGCGCCAGATACGGGCTTCTTTGATGCTCCACCGGCTGACACGTGCATAATCGCGCGCTGAATAACACGCTGAAAGCCCAATGTGGGTTGAGTGTCAACCTCTGATTCAGTTGGAATAATGGGCGTATTGTCTGTTACAAACTTACGTAAATTTTGACGTAAATCATCGATATTAGTAGCGCATGCCTTAAGCACCTCTACTGCGGCTGCGTTATCTAAAAGTGATAGCAGTAAGTGTTCTACGGTTATGAATTCATGCCTGGCAGAACGCGCCTCGACAAACGCCATATGTAGACTAACTTCGAGTTCCTGAGAAATCACAGCATCCTCCGTCGTTTGTGCGTTGTCTTTTTAATCAAAAAACAATAAAAAATGAAATAAAAAAATAAAATGAAAAACCAATAACTATTCTATGTGTTCGAACAACTAATTCACACTAATCCCCTACTGGCTCCATGAGACACTGTAGGGGGTGCTGCCAGTCTCGAGCATATTGCACCACCTGAGAGACCCGTGTAGCGGCAACGTCTTGCATATAGACTCCACAAATACCACTGCCCTTTTGGTGAACTTGTAACATAATGGCGACTGCTTCATCAGTTGACTTACCAAAAAACTTTTGTAGCACTTCAACGACAAACTCCATTGGCGTGTAGTCATCGTTTAACAAAATGACCTGAAAAAGCGGTGGCTCAGCCGTTCGAGCGGTTTCACGCTCTAAAACTAATCCAGAACCACCTCCTGGTTTGTTTCCTAACTTATTTGGCATATCTTTGGCTCAATTTATTGATGGAAAAATACTCAAAAACTAAATATTACTTACATCATTTAAAGAGGGTATGTACAAAATATAAATTTATATGTTTAATAGTATGGGGGTAATTAAAAAAATCACAAGATGTTGTTCAATTTTAATGCACCTTGCGAGGCAAAAGTATATGGTTAGAGAGGCTTTCAAATCTTAAATATAATAAACAAACTATCTTGAGGTAAAAATAAATGTCAGATTCAAAATCAGTGAGTGGGCCAGAATTACCTGGCATAGTAAAGTGGTTTAACGATGCAAAGGGCTTTGGCTTCATTACACCGAGTAACGGTGGTGAAGACCTATTTGTTCATTTTTCAGCTATCAATATGGATGGCTTTAAAACATTGAAAGAAGGCCAAAAAGTCAATTATCAAGAAACCCAAGGCCCTAAAGGCAAACAAGCAGTTAATATTACTGCAGGTTAAGGTTTCGTTACCTCAAACCCAGATTCATCGTAGGGTTTGAGGTAATTTAAATTGAAAAAAAACTTATCAGCTTTGTCATCAGCTATGGCTTGTCACGGCACTGAACGTCATTTTTGTATCGGCCACAAACAATCGTTGTGGCTTCAACTTTATCATAATGTTTTAGATAGCATGACAAACGATATGTTTCATGCACGGCGAAAATCGGTAACGATTTACTTGCTGTTTCTACTTTTTAGTGCCCCCGCCACAGCGGCTACACCCAACCAATCTATACCCTTACAAATTGGTATGTATATTGTTCAAGCAGAGGTTGCAGACGACACGCAAACTCGAGCCAAAGGGTTAATGTTTCGTACCGAAATGAGTGCTAACCAAGGCATGCTTTTCATTTTTGAACGACTTGGCATACAGTGTTTTTGGATGAAAAACACACTTATACCGCTTACTGCTGCTTTCATTGACGATCAAGGCAAAATAGTCAATATGGCTGATATGTCGCCTCTAACCGAATCATCTCATTGTTCAAAACAACCCGTCAGATATGTACTAGAAATGAACCAAGGCTGGTTTACTAGCCGAGGCATAAAAGAAGGCCAAGTCATAAAAGGCATTCGTTGAATAGTTTGAAAAAAAACTTACGCAGCAAAAAATATTTATAGAAGGTTAACTTGACAGGCAAAAGGGTGAATAATCAACACGCATTTTCATACATGTCATCATTCACCCTAAAGTGCTAAACAAGCAATCAAAAATTCATATGTATTTCGACTGCTATAAATTAAGCTCAAAAATTTAAGCGCTGAAGTTCTTCTCTGCAAAAGACCAGTTTGCCAGCTTCCAGAATGTTTCAAGGTACTTTGGGCGGGCATTGCGGTAATCAATATAGTAAGCGTGTTCCCAAACATCACAGGTCAACAATGCAGTATCACCCGTTGTTAATGGGGTAGCAGCGTTGCTGGTGTTAACTATATCAATTGAACCATCTGCTTTTTTAACTAACCACGTCCAGCCGGAACCAAAGTTACCTGCCGCTGACTTGCTGAAAGCTTCTTGAAAGGCTTGCAAACTACCCCATTTCGCATCAATTGCCGCCTCGAGTGCACCTGTAGGTGCTAAGGCAACGGGTGACAAGCTATTCCAATAAAAGGTGTGGTTCCAAACTTGCGCAGCATTATTAAAGATACCACCGCTTGATTTACGAACAATATCTTCTAGCGATGCTGACTCAAACTCAGTACCGGGAATCAAATTATTGAGGTTAGTAACATAGGTTTGGTGATGTTTACCATAGTGAAATTCAAGTGTTTCTTTAGAAATGTGGGGGGCAAGTGCATCAATTGCGTAAGGGAGCGCAGGCAGTTCGTGAGTCATGAATCATATTCCTTGGAGAGGGTGAAATTTAAAAACCATCAAAAATGTATGTCGCACATAACTTAGATTGTATCTAAGGTGTGTCACAACGCAAGGCAAACCGCATTCGCTTCGGGGGTTTGTCGAACTTAAGGTAAAACTCTAGCCCTTAGCTGGCCTTTAGCTAACCGTATAGTCAAATCTTGACCAGACTGCGTTTGATTCGCCTGTTGTAAAGCTTTCCCTTGTGCGTTTGTCACGATAGCATAGCCACGATCAAGCACAGCTGTCGGGTCAAAACTTAAAAGTTTTGACTGTGCTATGTCAAATCGATGCTTCTTACAAGTCAAAATCTTTTCTATCTGGTTATGCAAAGCAGAATTCGCTTGCGTACATTTGACTTGGAGACGTTTTATATCAGGAGCTTGATTATTTAATCGCTTAATTAACCAAACCATAGATTCAGCTCGATGCTTTAAACGCTGGGCAGGGGAAATCAACCGCCGGCTTGCTTGATCTAAACGCAACGCCCGCCGCTCAAGCAAACGAGTTTGAGCTTGATGCAAGGCACGTGATGCCACCTCAACCTTTGAAACCAGCACAGCTAAGGGCTGACACGCTAACTCGGCTGCGGCAGTTGGTGTTGGGGCACGCAAATCAGCAACAAAATCAGCAATTGAAAAATCGGTTTCATGCCCAACACCAACTATAGTGGGTATGACACTTGCAGCAATATCTCGTGCCAATAGTTCATCATTAAAAGACCATAAGTCTTCTAAGCTGCCTCCCCCACGCACAAGGAGCAAAACATCAACTTCTTGCCGTGCATTCGCTTGTGCCAGGGCGCGACGAATGGCTATAGGCGCCTCTTTGCCCTGTACCAATGAAGGGTAAATAACAATTGAAACGTGCGGAGCTCGTCGCTCAAGGGCAGTTAACACATCATGAAGAGCAGCCGCCTGAGGTGATGTGATGACCCCAATCACTTTAGGCTGTAATGGAATTTTCCGCTTTACTTCGGAATCAAACAAACCTTCAGATTGAAGTTTAACTTTGAGAGCTAAAAATTGTTCATAAAGTGCTCCACGTCCTGCACGGCGCATAACCTCAATTTGTAGCTGGTAGTCGCCTCGGGGCTCGTATAGTGATACTCGAGCCTGCACTTCAACCTGATCCCCTGCTGTAGGGTTAAAACCTGCTGTTTGAAGACGCCCCCTAAATATCACTCCTTTGACTGAGGCCGAACCATCTTTTAAAACCAAATAACCATGACCCGGCGCTGAAAGAGTGAAGCTAGAAATCTCGGCTCTTACCCAGACCAGACCAAACTCTTCGTTGAGTAACTCAGAAACGGCGCGGTTTAGCTGGCCAACGGTCAACATGGAGCGCGTGATACGGTCATTTGAATTCATAAATTGCGGCATAGTGAAGGCTTCAGGCAAAAGGTGTGCACAGGTTACGGAATACGGTCAAAAGTAATTGTTTACATTAATATTTCAGTCAACATATTAGACTACAC
>CALBMZ010000153.1 GCA_937896225.1 uncultured Alcaligenaceae bacterium
CGCGCTTTTGAGGCCGAGCTCAATCATGTACCAGGGGTCGTCACAAATGGCTTGTTCGCTATACGTGGTGCAGATGTCGCCTTGGTTGCGAGTTTAGATGGCGTTCAGACACTGATGAGGGCATCATAAAAGTTTTGAGCCTATTTTTTAAAATTAAATATTCTTTCTCTTAAAAAACATTTTGCTGACTTTGATTTAACCGAGGCATTTAGAAAGATTCCTATATGCTTTTACAATGTTCATGAAACTGTCACACTAAGTAGGTAGAATTTAAACAAATATACTTACAGTCAATGTATTCGCCCCAATTTATCGACTCTTTTATTTAGGTTTTCGCAATGGCTTCTCTGACAAACAAACAATTTCAAGAAGATTTAGACTCTATTTCCAACGACTTGATTCGTATGGGTGGTATTGTTGAGTCAATGATCGCCGATGCCATTGAAGCGGTGAGTTCAGGCAACATGGTGTTAGTTGAGCAAGTGCGCGAAAATGAAAAATTAGTCAATCGTTTTGAGGTAGACCTTGACGAGCGCATTTCGCAAGTCTTAGCGCGTCACCAACCCGCGGCAATCGATTTGCGTATGTTGCTAGCGGTTATTAAAATGTTGACCGATATGGAACGGTCAGGTGATGAAGCTGAAAAAATTGCAACCATGGCGCGTCGCATTCATGAAGATGCGCACAAATTTACACCTGATATGGAATTGCGCCACATGGCTTTGGCCGTTCAGTCAATGCTTCGCGAAACAATGGACTGCTTTGTTCGTCGTGACAGTATTAAAGCTGCAGCAGTGGTTCGCAGCGATAAACTGGTTGACCGTGAGTGGAAGTCGTCATTACGCAGTTTGATTTCTTATATGATCGAAGACCCTCGAACGATTACTGGCGGTATTGATTTACTGTTTATTGCTCGTTCGTTAGAGCGTATTGGTGACCACTGTAAAAATATGGCTGAACGTGTTATCTACATTGTGCATGGTGCTGATGTCAGGCACCTAGGCGTCAAAAAAGCTGAGCGCCTGGTGCAAGAAGAAACTCAGGCAGACGGCGGAACGTAACCTTGGGCTTCTACATCAATGTCTTCAAACAGATACTTTTCCATCTGTTCTTTTAGATATTTTCTGGCTCTGGCATCAGCTAAATTCAAACGGTTTTCATTGACCAATCGTGTTTGTGTGTCGACCCACATTTGCCAAGCTTCTTTTGAAATGCTTTGCCAAATACGTGTACCAGTTTC
>CALBMZ010000154.1 GCA_937896225.1 uncultured Alcaligenaceae bacterium
GTCGGTGCCATTATTTAAAGCAGCTAACCGAATGAATGCATATAACGTTTATTTGTCGATTCAAAGTGAGTAAGTTTTTAGTCGTTATTTTTTGCCGTAATCTGCCAAGTCAAATACATCTAAATCTATCATTTCGCCATAATCTTTTTGTAGCACTTTGCCCGTTGGGTCAATGACATATAACTCAGGTATGCCGCGACGCTTGCCAATTGCCTTTGACAATTCAGGTGTCATCATCGCGTTGGGGAAGTTGATTTTATTTTTCTCAACGTACGCCACGACATCTGTCTGTTTTTTGTCAATAGATAAACCAATGACTTGTAGGGGTATGCCTTGTGTCATCTTGACCAGTTCAACTAAGTTTTGATTTTGTCGATGACAAAACGGGCACCATGTGGCCCACACTTCCACGATGACGTACTTACCTTTTAACTCTTGGGCCGTGATGACGTGGCCGTCAATTGTGGTGACTTCTTCAATGATTAAGGTGTCACCCACCTCAATTGCTTGTGCTGAAATTGACGTGAATACGAGACAGAAAACGACGCAGAATTTAGTCCAAAAATTTACGCCGGCTTGAACCCATTTTGCTGCGGTTTTCATCATGTCTTAACCCAATAAATTATTATGTTTTATTGTATAGCGAGTCGTCGCGTATGGTTCGTTAAAAATACACCGGTCACCACAATGATGCCGCCTAGCAACATGGATGGCAAAATAGGCTCAGACAAAATCAGTGCACCGAATATGACCCCAAATACGGGCACTAAATTTGTAAAAACAACCGTTCGGGCAGGGCCAATGGTTTTGACGCCTTCGCTATACCAAATAAAAGCGACAGCCGTACCAAATACACCTAAATAAAGAATAGCACCTATATTTGTTAAGTTAAACATCGAAGCGGTGAGTTGTGGTATTTCGAACAAGGCCCCAACTGAAAGGAACAAGGCGCCAAATAAGGTCGCATAGGTGGTGGCCGCAATGGGGCTAAGCCCCTTTAACGCGAATCGACTGGTGATGGTGTATGCCACCCAACTGCACACGGCTAGTAGCATAAAGCCTTCGCCCAGTTCAAAGGTTTGGCTAATGGCTTGCCAGCCATTTAAGAGTTGGCCTTGCGTCACAATAATGCTGACGCCAACTAATGCCATGCAAATACCTGTCCAACGTTTGACACCGAGTTTTTCTCTCAAAATAAACGCCACAATTAAGGCTGTCAAAATAGGGCTTAGTGAAACAATTAACGCTGTTTTGCCTGCAGGAATGCGTTCAAGTGCCGCTAAAAAAAATATATTGTAGGCAAACACACCGGTTAGCCCTAAACCGATGGTGACCAAAAGTTGTCTACGGTTAAGTTTGGGTAACCCCCCTTCAAAGCGCCAAGCAATCGTCATCAAAATCATGAAGGCAGTGATAAACCTTAGAGCTGAAATCGTTAGGTGGGGCATGGCTTGTGCCAATACCCGGCCAGAGATAAACGTGCCCCCCCAAAAGGCTGCCACGCACACCAACTTTAATTGCGGTAACACCCTTGAAAAGGTCGATAAGGGTGTCACATGATTCACAGTTTTAACTGACAACATGAATCGGTTTTTCTTGAAAATAGGCTTCTAAGTTATCAGATACGCCGCGAGCCAGATTAAATAACCCTGACTGAGCCGCCCAAGCAATATGGGGTGTTATCAGTAGGTTAGGGTGGTCGAGTGTGAGTAACGGGTGGTCAACTGCTGGGGGCTCTTCAGTTAAAACATCAAGCGCTGCGCCACCTAAGTGACCCGTTTGCAAACCATCTAAGATGGCGGTTTCATTGACCAGGGGGCCACGGGCTGAATTAATAATGAACGCACCAGGTTTCATGTGCGCCACTTCTGCCTGACTGATCATATGTCGCGTGGTTTCATTTAAAGGGCAGTGCAGGGTGATGACATCACTTTGTGCAATAACAGTCTCAAATCGGGTATAGCCTTCTCGTATTGTGGGCCGGTTACGGTGTTCTGCAAAGAGTATGTTCATGCCCATGGCTTGGGCCCGTTGTGCAACGGCTTGCCCGATTGCACCATTTCCAAAAATACCGAGTGTGGCGCCTTGAATGTTTAAAATAGGGCGTTGATGCACACAAAAATGTTGAGAATCAGGCCAGTCAGCCCGACCGAGCTTGGTATAGCTGGGTAGAGAGCGCATCATGGCAAATAAACAAGTCATCACGTGTTCAGAAACACTTTGAGCGGAATACCCTGGTACGTTTGATACGATAACTCCCTGTTCACGCGCGGCACGCAAATCAATGCAGTCGAAGCCAGTCGCGGCAACACAAATGAACTTGAGTTTGGGGCATTGTGCCAAAATGGCAGGTGTAATTTTGATTTTGTTGGTGATACATATTTCAGCATTGACTAAAGCCTTCACAACCGCTTCAGTAGTTTGCTCTGTAGTTGGATTTTGTACCCATTCAGTTACCCAAGAAGGTTGCTCTATGGGGTAAGGTAGCGTATCGCTATCAAGAAATACCAGTTTCATCTGCTTTGAGCCTATGTTTTAAAGTTTGTGTATAGATACTGATCCACATGTCTAGGTTGTGCCCAGTAAGGTAATGCTTATGAATGGCTTGGTCAGTTGTTTTCATAGAAGATTGTTCGTATTAAATCATGCGATAACTCCGTTCAGTGAGGTACTTGGTGGTTAAGTCTATTTTTCACGCTATTCAAGTCTTTCGACGATCGAATTTTGGTGTAACCAAGCACATATTAGGTTTTCGTCTAACAAGGTCAAACGCTCGTGTGGCATTGATTTGCGTGTTGATAGGCTTAGGTTTTAGTCTGAGTACTGGTGTTTTGGCTCAGCCTACACAAGCTACCCAAGCTATTCAAGCCAGCCCACTTACGGCAAAGCATTCTTACACCATTACCGGAAAAGTTATTCGAGTAGCAGATGGCGATACGCTTACGATTCGCAACACAGAAAACCAAAAAATAAGACTTGCCAGCATTGATGCGCCAGAGAAAAAAAGCAGCTCAAAGCGTCTCGGTCAGCCCTACAGTGAACCTTCTCGTTTATTTCTGTCCAATCTCGTAGCGGGCAAAACCGTAACAGTGCTGTGTTTTGAAACAGATCGTTATGGCCGTCATATTTGTGACATACCCGTTAATGAGACCACTGCAAATCGCTTGCTGGTTGAGGCGGGTTTGGCCTGGGCTAATCAACAGGCAGGTGGAAAATATTTACGTGATAACGAATTGTTGGTGTTTGAGCAACAAGCACGGGATGCGAAGCGCGGACTATGGGTTGAACCTCAGGCTGTCGCACCTTGGGTTTGGCGAATATCATGCTGGCAAAAGGGGCAGTGTTCATAATGGTGGGTAAGTTCATTCTTGCATGTGATCGTGCGTTAACGTTAATGCAGGGTTTGTCGGCCCTGTTGATGCTTGGCCTAGCGTTAGCGTTTTGTAATGCTCAGGCTGAAACCATTAATAGCCCGCATGCTGAGGGTGCTGAAAAAACTAACACTTTATTTACGGCTTTTGCGCAACGTTCACCTAAATTTCTTGACCCAGCACGCTCTTATTCAACTGATGAAACCCCTTTTACCTACAATATTTATGAACCGCTTTATGGCTACCATTATTTAAAACGCCCTTATGAGTTGATTCCTCGTGCCGCTGAAAAAGTTGTGGCACCTGTTTTTCTGTCAAAACAAGGCGAGGTCCTAGGGGTAACCGCTGCGCCCGAAGACATTGCATTTAGTGTGTACGACGTTCCCATTCGTCGAGGTGTTATGTTCGCGCCGCACCCCGCGTTTGCCCGTGAACCCGATGGTACTTATGCCTATTGGCCAATTAAGCCCGGGTTTTTGCAAGATAAATATTCGCTCACCGACTTTAAGCAAACCGGTACCCGTGAACTCACTGCTCACGATTATGTTTATGCCTTTCGGCGTTTGGCCAGCCCAAAAGTAGCCTCACCTATTTATTCAACATTGGCACAGCATGTGGTTGATTTTGGGGCTTATGGCGAACGCTTGCGATTGACACTCAAGCAACAAGAGCAAGCGCAAAAGCAAGCATCAGCGGCTTCAACGGCTAACGTATCTAACCTAGACTGGCTTGATCTCAGGCAAACCGGTTTTGAAGGCGTTGAGGCGATTGACGACTACACCCTTCGTATTCGAGTCAAAGGGCCATATCCACAGTTTCAGTACTGGTTAGCCATGACATTTACAGCCCCCATGGCGTGGGAAGTTGATCGTTTCTATGCGCAACAGGGTATGGCTCAACACAACCTGTCTATCAATACGTGGCCAGCGGGTACCGGCCCTTACATGATGGTTGAGTCGATTCAAAATCGTCGTCATGTGCTCGCTAAAAACCCAAATTTCAGAGGTGAACCATACCCCTGTGAAGGTGAGCCCGAAGACCGCTTGAAAGGGTTGTTGGCCGATTGTGGCAAACCTACCCCGTTCATTGACCGCATTGTGTTTGACCTTGAAAAAGAGGCCATTCCCCTGCAAGGCAAATTTATGCAGGGCTATTACGATATTCCGCAAGTTGATCGGGGTGATTATGGTGTGGCGATGATTGTGGCGGCAGGCGATTCACAAGAAAAGGCAGCTTTGTATGCTGAGCGCGGTATTCAGCTGCCCTCTACAGTTGAAGCACAAATGCAGTACCTTGGTTTTAATTGGTTAGACCCGGTCGTTGGGCGGGGCGATACGTTTGAGCAGCAGCTAAAAAATCGAAAGCTCAGGCAAGCGTTAAGTATTGCGTTTAATTGGGAAGTTTATATCTCTATTTTTCAAAATGATCAGGCCCAGGCGGCTTTCGGGCCCGTGCCGCCAGGCATTCTAGGTTACCAACCGCCACCCCAAGGTATCAACCGGTCGGTGTATGACGTCGTCGAGGGCCAAGCGGTTCGCAAGTCTCTTGATGTTGCGCGACAATTGTTGGCCGAGGCCGGCTACCCCAACGGTCGGCATGTTCAAACGGGTGCACCTTTAGTTCTATATTTTGATTCGGCGGCAGGCGGTGGCACCAACCCCACATTGGAATGGATGCGGCGTCAATTTGCTCAAATTGGTGTGCAGCTCGATATTCGTGCGACTGACTACAACCGTTTTCAAGAAAAAATGTCACGAGGTGTGGCGCAAATGTTCATGTGGGGTTGGGTAGCCGATTACCCCGATGCAGAAAACTTTTTATTCTTGCTCTATGGGCAACAAGCCAAAGCAAGCAAAGGGGGTGAAAATGCCTCAAACTATCAAAACAACGAATACGACAAGCTATTTTTAAGTATGCGTGATTTACCTGATAGCCCAGAGAAAGAGGCCATCATTGCCCGTATGATTGAAATTGTGCAAACCGATGCACCATGGATGTTCGGTCTTTTTCCGAAGTCTGCCGGTGCTTATCAGCAATGGGTAGGCAATGCTAAACCAACTCAAATGGTACGAAACACGCTTCAGTACCTGAAACTTGATACGACCCTCAGATACGAAAAAATTAATACCTGGAATCAACCCATTTGGTGGCCATTGATTGCACTGATAGCATTCATTGCATTATTGATTTGGCCAGCCTGGCGAATGTTGCGCCAGCAGCAGGTTCGTACGGCAATGGGTGAAGCCGCGGCACCTCTTTCTACAAAATCGCGAGACAACTAAACATGGCCCGCTACGTCTTACGTCGAATTCTGTACGGTTTTTTGATACTCATTGGTGTTAATTTATTGACCTTTGTTTTATTTTTTGCAGTTAATACGCCTGATGATATGGCACGCTTAGCCATTGGTGGTCAACGTGTCAGTGCTGATGCAGTTGAAAAGTGGAAAGTCGAGCGGGGTTATAACAAGCCGTTGTTTTTTAACGAACAAGCAAAAGGTATGAGGCAAATAACCGATACGATCTTTTATCAACGCTCCGTTCCGTTATTGCGTTTTGACTTTGGTGAGTCAGATGGGGGGCGTCAAATCGGTTGGGAAATAAAAAATCGTATGGGGCCAAGTTTGGCTTTGGCGATTCCAAGCTTTATTTTGGGGCTTATTGCTAGTGTGGCGTTTGCTTTGGTTTTAGTGTTCTTTAGAACCACTCCGCTTGATTTTTGGGGAGTCGTGCTGTGCGTGTTGTTACTGTCTATTTCGGGTCTGTTCTACATCATTGCAGGTCAATGGTTATTTGCAAAGGTATTGCGTTGGGTGCCCTACTCGGGGTTTGCAGGGGGGCTAGATTTAATTAAATTTATGGCCTTGCCAGTATTTGTGGCAGTGATTTCAAGAGTTGGGCCCGAAGCACGTTTTTATCGCAGCTTATTTCTTGAAGAAATGGGTAAAGATTATGTGCGTACCGCTCGGGCGAAAGGTTTGGCTGAACGCATTGTTTTGTTTAGGCATGTTTTACGTAATGCGATGTTGCCGATCTTGACTGGAACCGTGTCGGCCTTACCGTTACTTTTTATGGGTAGTCTGATCGCGGAATCGTTCTTTGGTATTCCAGGTTTGGGTAGCTACACCATTGATGCCATCAATGCTCAAGACTTCTCTGTGGTGCGTGCGATGGTTTTTCTTGGTTCTGCTCTCTACATTGTTGGTCTAATTTTGGCAGACTTATCTTACACATGGGCAGACCCCCGCGTGAGGTTTGAATGATGATGATGCCTAAATTCATATTGCTTTGGACAGATCTGGCCTTGTTTGCCTTGGTCGCGCTGTGTGTCGTTTACGCGTGGCATGTCCGTCGCACCCCTGCATCACGGGCAACTTGGTCACGTGTGGCCAAACATACGCCAGCCATGTGTTCGGCGGTGGTGTTAAGTTTGTTTGTTTTAATTGGGCTGCTCGATTCGGTACATTTTCAACCCCGCTTGCCCGCGGCTCCCGGGGCGTTACCCACTGCACCAGTGGTCTATGCACCTAAGGTGGTTTCTCTTCTTGACGTGCTGTTATCAGATACGGCTTTGGTTTCACCTGAAAAAACCTATTCTGCCCCATTGGCATGGAAACAGTTCACCAAAGAGTCGATTTTGCAAGAGGGTGGGGCGTCAGTTCGCGATTTTCCTCGTCTGCGTTTTGGTGGTAAGCACTTAGAAGACCCTGAGGTGCAATGGTTGTCTGATGTCAGTTTCAGAGCCAGTATGGGCGCTCTAGCCGGGCTGCTTTTTACAGTTGTCGTGGCAGGTATTGTCTGGCTGGTTAGGGCTAGACCACCTCAAGCACCGCCGTCTGGCGTGCCTTGGCGCGCCATGTTGATCACCTTTGGCATCATGAGTGTGTTCCTTGGCGTGACCATTGCCTTGGCCTCGGGCTATCACGTATTGGGTACTGACCGCACGGGTAACGATGTACTTTGGCAAGCCCTAAAAAGTATTCGAACGGCTTGGGTGATTGGCACGCTCACCACGGTTGCCATGTTGCCACCGGCTATTATTTTTGGTTTAAGTGCGGGTTATTTTAAAGGTTGGGTTGATGACCTCATTCAATATCTCTACACCACGCTGACTTCTGTACCCGGTGTGTTGCTGATTGCAGCCTGTGTATTGATGATGCAGGTTTATATTGATACGCACCCTGATTTATTCCCCACCTCGGCACAACGAGCCGATATTCGTTTGTTTCTGCTTTGTTTAATTTTAGGTTTGACCGGCTGGGCTGGCTTGTGTCGGCTGTTGCGGGCTGAGGCTTTAAAGTTACGTGAGCTTGAGTACGTGCAAGCGGCGAGAGCGTTTGGGTTGTCACCGTGGTCGATTCTGTATCGCCATGTCATGCCTAACGTCATGCATATTATTCTGATCACGCTGGTGCTAGAGTTTTCGGGTTTGGTGTTATATGAGGCGGTATTGTCTTACTTAGGAATTGGTGTTGACCCCAGTATGAACTCTTTTGGCACCATGATTGACGCCTCGCGGCTTGATATGTCACGCGACCCGATGGTTTGGTGGACATTGCTTGCAGCGTTCATGTTTATGTTAGCGATGGTGTTGCCCGCTAATTTGTTTGCGGATGGGGTGCGCGATGCCTTTGACCCTCGAGGCGGTTTGATGAATGTACCTAAACGCCGTGCAGCATGGGCGAAAAGATTGAAAGGGGGTGTCTCGTGACGGTTCCTATCATATCGGTTGACGGCTTAGAAGTGGTGATTGATCGGGGTGACGAATGGGCGCACGCGGTGAAGTCATTGGCTTTAACGGTACAGCGGGGTGAAACTTTCGCATTGGTGGGCGAATCGGGTTCGGGTAAAAGTATGACCGCTTTTGCGTTGATGCGTTTGTTACCCGATGCGCTACACGTGGCAGCTGGTTCAATTGAGTTTGAAGGTCGTGACCTCAATCAGCTGCCTGAACAAGCCATGCAGTCGATCAGAGGGCGGCGCATTGGCATGATTTTTCAAGAGCCTAGTACAAGTCTCAACCCAGTTATGCGCATCAGCGATCAACTGCTTGAAGTGATTGTGGCGCATACGCCGCTCCGAGGTAAATTAGCGCGTGAGCGGGCAATTGATTGGTTAGACCGCGTGGGGTTGCCAGACCCCGCTCAACGTATTGACGATTACCCTTTTCAGTTTTCTGGTGGGCAAAAGCAGCGCATCATGATTGCGATTGCATTGGCCGCAGAGCCTGCATTGTTGATTGCAGATGAGCCCACTACGGCGCTTGATGTAACGGTTCAAGCGCAAATCCTTGATTTGCTTGCTGACATTCAAAAACAATTAGGCATGGCTGTTTTATTAATTACCCATGACTTAGCCGTGGTGCGAAAAGTAGCAGATACCGTAGCATTAATGCGCCATGGGGAAATCGTTGAATTAGCCTCTGCCGATGATTTTTTTAATCAACCCAAACACCCCTATGCCCGCGAGTTGTTTGATGCCATACCAACCTTTGCCAAACGGGGTCGACGTTTATCGGCTGTTTCGTCAGTTGAACCTTTATCTCACTCAGCTTCGATTCAAACAGATCCGCTTGCTGCTGCTGAACATAAGGCAGGCAACCATGTCTTAGCGCCCCTGTTTGACTCAACCCAAGTGGTGCTTTCGGTTCAAGATTTGTGTGTTACTTATCGTGGCCAAGGGGGTTTATTTCAACGTAAAAAGCTGGGTAACCCAGTTGTAACAGGGGTGGGGTTTGACCTGCGTGCTGGCCAAACTCTGGCTTTGTTGGGCGGGTCTGGCTGTGGTAAAACCACAGTGGCTAAAACCATTATGCGGTTAATCGATGATGTGACACAAGTTTCAGGCCAAATTGATTTGTTAGGCCAGCCTTTACTCAGCGCTTCAGGTTCAGCGCTTCGCAAACTTAGGCAACATGTTCAAATTGTTTTTCAAGACCCTTTTGCATCGCTTGACCCGCGAATGCGTGTGGGTGATATTTTAAAAGAAGGCGTCGCCGCGCTATTGCCACAACAGTCGGCCTCTGAGAGAGAAGACCGTGTAATGGCCTTATTGCAACGAGTGGGCTTGCCTCACGATGCCGCCAGCCGATACCCGCATGAGTTTTCAGGAGGGCAACGCCAACGCATTGCCATTGCCCGTGCGTTAGCGGTTTCACCTCGTATGCTAATACTTGATGAACCGACATCAGCGCTTGATGTGTCGGTGCAGGCGCAAATTTTAGATTTGTTAACAGATGTGCAGCGTGAGACAGGCCTGGCGTATTTATTTATTACACACAACTTTAGTGTGGTTGAATTCTTTGCTGATCAAGTTGCGGTCATGCATGAGGGTAAAATTGTGGAATGGGGTGGGGCTGAGGCTGTGCTGATGAATCCAACCCACGATGTAACTCGAGCTTTACTCAATGCGGTACCTAGGCTAGAAGTTTAAATTATCACTCATATTTCATCCACTTTTATATTATTCATTTTAGTTATCAATTTTTATATATGGCCTTAAAAGTATTCGACTTGCAGTGCGAGCAGGGCCATCTGTTTGAGGGCTGGTTTGGTTCGCATGAAGATTACGATAGTCAACATGCTCGTGGCCTAATTACTTGCCCGGTTTGTGACAGTGCTCATACACAAAAAATGCTGTCAGCCCCACGTTTAAATTTGTCACATCCAATGGGGTCAGGGCTGGCGGGGGCGCGGCCCAAAAATACAAATATGGGGGGCCAATTTGAAGCTCAAAAAATGGCACTAGATGCACCTCAAAACCCGAATCAATTATTAGCCAAGCAGGGTCAGCTGCCTGACTTTGTTACCCCTGAAATGAGAAAAATTCAGGCTCAACTGATGACGCGTATGCGAGAAATGGTTCAGGCCACTGAAAACGTAGGGGTTCGTTTTGCGCAAGAAGCGCGGGCCATTCATGAAGGCGAGTCACCCGATCGTGCGATACGAGGGATGACCACACTTGATGAACGACAGGCTTTGGCCGAAGATGGCATCACTGTTGTGACATTACCTGACTTTTTAGATTCGTCTAAGTTGCAGTAACAGGATTGGTGCTAGTCATTGAAAGTTTAACGTATACACATGACATGCAAATTAAAAGGCTACCTAAGTAGCCTTTTAATGGTGCAGCATTAATGAACTTTACAAAACACGACTGCGATACTCACCTGTGCGGGTATCGATTTCAATTTTGTCGCCAATGTCGCAAAACAATGGCACAGGCAATTCATGCCCAGTGGCAAGCTTTGCTGGTTTCATGACTTTACCTGAAGTGTCACCGCGAACGGCAGGTTCGGTGTAAATGATTTCACGAACCAACATGTTGGGTAATTCAAGTGAAATGGCACGGCCTTCATAAAACACGACTTCAACAGCCATGCCTTCTTCCAGGTAAAACAAAGCATCACCCATGCTGTCAGCTTCGATTTCTAATTGGTTGTATTCGTCGTCCATAAACACATACATAGGGTCTGCGAAGTAAGAGTAGGTGCACTCTTTACGATCAAGCATGACCAATGTAAATTTTTCGTCAGCTTTATAAACTGATTCGCTAGCTGAACCAGTCAACAAGTTTTTAAGCTTGAGTTTGACTACAGCTGAATTACGGCCAGACTTGTTGAATTCTGCACGTTGAACAACTAAGGGCTCATTGCCCACCATGATGACATTGCCGACGCGTAATTCTTGTGCGTTTTTCATACTATAAAGCTCCGTTAGGGGGTGCCCCGTGCCTCAATAGCCAGAGCCAATATGATGTAAAGCCTATCATTCTAGCCTGACTAAGTGTTTTTCGTCTTTTCATGGCAAAAATGAGTAAGTTTTGTGGCTAAATCGGGCAAAATAGCCAATTTTTGTACGTATTGAATTGTAGTTTGTTGCCAATTGAACCAGTTTTCAGCGCTTAGGGCATCAAGCAGTGCTGTTTCAAGTTGATCTAACTGGTTGGCTGATGACCACGCTAACATGGCCTCTTTGACAGGTTGGGGCAACTCAGTGCTAGCCAACCAAGCATTGAGTTTGGTCAGGTGGGTATTTTCTGTTTGGCGATAAATATGCCAGATGAGGGGTTTACCAGCCCATAACGCACGCACAAAAGAATCTTCACCGCGCACCACATTCAAGTTCATCGACCACAACAATTTATCATAATCAGCTTGCGTTAAAAAAGGAATGCGTTGCCACGTCACACTGGGTGACGTGATCAAGTTACCAGGCAAACTCACCCCCTCAGGAATAAGAACATGAATATTTTTTTGTTGCTGTGTTTCAGTTTGTGTTGAGTCTAATATGCAAGAAGATTGTAGGGTGTGATGAAGATGAGAGGCTTGCGAAGCGTTCCATTTAGATAAGCGGTTTAAAGCATTAAAAAATGATTGAAAGGGGGCCTGAGGGTAAGCAAATAATGATACATAAAAAGGACGAGGTGCATGGGGGTTAATAGGCACCCCAATATGCTCCAAAAAATGATTTTGCTGCGCCATGTCAGCTTGCCAACCATCACGCTCTTGAATGATGTTTCGCTCTCGAATTAAGCCCGCAGTTAGGTTGGTGAAGCCTGGGTAAAAAAAAGTAGGGTTCAACCCATCTGATCGTTTTGAGCTTAAACCGTGATGCGACTCAACCCATGGTTCGGCACTTAAATACTCAAGCTCAACCCAGCATGGGTTTGATTCAGCAGACATACGTTTAAGCCAATCGGCTCCTAAAGGGCAGCAAAAGCTGCTGATCACAATAGGGTAGGGCTTTGGGGGCGCTGTATCTTTGACCCATCGACGAATATCAATCTGGTCGATCGTTTGCTGATCAGCTTGCGCGATGATACGAGGCTCAATGCGTGCAAAAACATTTAAATCATCAACCCATAAACGAAGCGAGATACCGTGTTCTTTATTAAGCTGTTTGGCTAAGCGCCAAGTGACCCCAATGTCACCATAATGGTCAATCACTTGACAAAAAAGATCAGCCTGCATCGTTTAAATTAATGGAACCTAACAGGCGTTTCATCAATGTCATCAGGTAGTTCTGCGTGAACCAATTCACCAAGGGGGTTGGGAAAATGTGGCGCACCGCAATCTTCGCAATATTCTAAGTTCATCAAGGCAGGTAAACGTCGTACTTCCATGACTCCACTTTCTTGCAAAACAGCTACGATTTTTTCTATGGTGTTGAGTTTGTTGTCTTCGAGCTCGGCACTAATCAAGTCTTCAAATAAAAACATGGGCCAAACGATGCCATATAAAACAGTATTGTGACCTTTTTCAGTCACACTTAAGCGATACTCTTCAACTCTGTGTTCACCAAAACCTGCAATAACAGCTCGAAAGGTTTCGGGTTTTTTATTCATCACCAAGCACAACCAATTGATGGCCGCTTTAATCGTTAAGGGTCTAAGGCGTTTGTCGGCTTCACGTAAATTGACGTAATAGGCGTCAGGCAGCACGGTGTCAAACTCGCAACCAGGTAGTAACGGTGTCAAACTGCTGGCCATAGCCTTAGACCATTTGGGTGAACACTTTTCACGACGATCTTCAGTGTTTTCTTGCCACTTAAAGATGGGTGCGTTGATTGGGGCAACAACGGCCATCACAATGTATCGTGAGTCGGCTAACATACCAATGTGTTCGGGCTCATCGTTGAGTTTCGGCAACTTACCTTCTTCGGAAATGGCTAATTGCGCCATCTGTTGCGTCCAATGAAACGTTTCTGAAAATGACTGAGACATTTGATCAAGACTAATAAGTTGAGGCACGATCGTTAAGGTCAAGTTGCTGGCTAATACCTGCTCATGCATGGCTTGTGTAAGCGTCTGTAATTGACTGGTGTTTAGGGTATGGTTTGGTATTTGGTATCGTGTCCAGCATACGACGGGCGCCGATATCAAGAGCACTTGCCAGCGTTCCCCCTCAATTTCAATGATGCATGAGCTTGATAGGTTTTCAGCCAGTTCAATTAACGCCTCGAAGCCGCCATGGTGGTGTTCAGACAAATACTCAAGCGCTGTTTCAAGGGGTTTTTCTTTGCCTGATTTTAGAATTTTTTCCAGGGCTTCAATTATCTTGATTTCCCAAAACTGATCTTCTAAACGGCAACCCGATTGATCAAGCGCGATGCACCAATCAATGAGGCGTTTAGCTTCTCGGCCTAGGCGAGGTGAAGCAGGCTTGTGGGGTTTAAGCATAATCAATCTTAAATCAATCTATTCTAACGTGCTTAGCCGTTAAGTGTCGTTCATTAAACGTCTAGTCTTGGGCCAGTAAGTCGCGCAGTACAAAGGGCAAAATACCACCATGGTTGTAGTAGTTGACCTCAATGGGGGTATCAATACGTAATAAAACTGCGACGCGCAGATCGGCTTGGCCGTTTCGATGAATGACTAGCGTGACATCTTGTTGTGGGGTAATGCCGTGTTCAAGCCCTTCAACGCTCAAACGCTCATGGCCTTCAATTTTAAGCGTACCCACGCTGTCAGCCCCTTTAAATTGAAGGGGTAACACACCCATACCTACTAAGTTGCTACGGTGAATGCGTTCAAAACTACGGGCAATCACCGCTTTAACTCCTAACAGTTGCGTGCCTTTTGCTGCCCAGTCACGTGATGAACCGGTGCCATACTCTTCACCAGCTAATATGACGGTTTGAACGTTTTTGGCTTGATAGGCCATCGCTGCATCGTAAATTGACATGCGTTCACCATCGGGTTGAAAAAGGGTTTCGCCCCCTTCAAAGCGACTGCCATCAGCATTGGCTGGAATCATTAAGTTTTTGATACGAACATTTGCGAAGGTGCCACGCATCATGATTTCGTGATTACCGCGACGTGAACCATAACTGTTAAAGTCGGCCTGTTGAACGCCATGTTCAAGCAACCAACGCCCCGCGGGTGATTCAGCTTTAATGTTACCAGCAGGTGAGATATGGTCGGTGGTAACGGAATCACCAAAAACACCCAATATACGGGCTTCTTTAACGGGTGGCATGGGGTTGGCTATCATGCCAAAGTCATCAAAGAAAGGTGGCTCTGCAATGTAGGTTGATTTAGGCCAGTTGTAGGCTGCACCCGTGACGCCTTTAATTTTTTCCCAGAGTTTGCCTGGGTTAAGTTTGACGTTGCTATAGTTACCTCTAAACACATGAGGGTCCATCGCAAAGGTTAGTAAATCGTTAATTTCGTCTGTGGAGGGCCAAATATCGCCTAACCAGACGTCACCTTTTGTACCTTGACCAACGGGTTCGGTCATCAGATTTTTGGTCATGTTGCCAGCTATGGCGTAGGCCACGACTAGGGGGGGCGACGCCAAATAGTTGGCTTTCACATTAGGGTGAATACGCGCCTCAAAATTGCGATTGCCAGACAGTATGGCGGTACAGATTAAATCGCCCGATGTGATGGCTTGATTGATGTCGGGCGTTAAATCGCCTGAGTTACCAATACAGGTGGTGCAGCCATAGGCTACGACGTTAAAGCCCAGTTTATTTAAGTAGGGCAGCAAACCTGTTTTGGTTAAGTACTCAGTCACCACACGTGAGCCTGGGGCCAGCGATGTTTTGACATGAGTCGAAATGGTTAAGCCTGCTTCAACCGCTTTTTTTGCCAACAGGCCTGCAGCCAGCATGACGCTAGGGTTTGAGGTGTTGGTGCAAGAGGTAATGGCAGCTATGACAATGTCACCGTGGTGTAACGGTTGACCCGATTCGGTTTGCACTGATTTTTGACGGTTGCTAACTGGTTGATTAAAACCATTTTGTGCGGAAGGTGCAGAAAACAGGGTGTCAAAGTTTTCTTTCACATGACCGATTTCGATACGATCTTGTGGCCGCTTAGGGCCCGCTAATGAAGGTGCAACAGTGGCTAAATCAAGGGTGAGTAATTGTGAGAAGTCGATATCTTGGGCATTGGGAACCCCAAACATACCTTGTGCTTTAAAGTAAGCGGCCAAGGCGTTTATTTCATCTTTAGTGCGACCTGTACCTTCAAAATATTCAAGGGTGCGCTCATCGACCGGGAAAAACCCCATCGTGGCACCATACTCAGGCGCCATGTTGGCGATGGTGGCACGGTCGGTAACCGATAAGCTTTTTGTCCCTGGGCCGCAAAACTCAACAAACTTACCCACCACTTTGGCGTTTCGTAACAGCTCAGTTAGCGTGAGCACCAAGTCGGTAGCAGTTACCCCGCCTCTTAACTGCCCTTTCAACTCAACACCTACCACGTCAGGCGTGAGAAGATAAACGGGTTGACCCAACATGCCCGCTTCGGCTTCAATGCCACCAACGCCCCAACCGACCACGCCAATGCCATTGATCATGGTGGTATGGCTATCGGTGCCCACTAAGGTATCGGGGTAATAGACGTTGGTTTGAGCGTTGTGGTGCACCCCTCGTGCTAAGTACTCTAAATTTACTTGATGCACAATACCAAAGCCAGGTGGCACCACACTAAAGGTGTTGAAGGCTTGCATACCCCACTTTAAAAATTGGTAACGTTCGCGGTTGCGTTCAAACTCAACTTTCATGTTCAAGTCGAGTGCTTGTTGCGAGCCAAAATAATCAATCATGACCGAGTGATCGACCACGAGGTCAACGGGTACCAATGGTTCTATATTTTTGGGGTTTTTATTCATGCTTTTAGCTACGCTGCGCATCGCAGCGAGGTCAGCTAATAAGGGCACGCCGGTAAAGTCTTGTAAAACCACCCGCGACACGACAAAAGGAATTTCTGCTGTACGGTGCGCTTTCGGCTGCCAACTGGCCAGTTCACGAACGTGCGCCTCAGAGACCTTTTTACCGTCTACGTTTCGCAGTACCGCTTCAAGTACCACCCGTAAAGAAACTGGAAGGCGACTGATTTTTTCACCAAGCGATTTTTCAAGCGCGGGTAAAGAATAAAAGTAACCTTTTTGCTTGCCCGCTTTAAACGACTTAAGCGTTTTAAAGGTGTTGTGAAGCACGTGCTTGGTTTGGTGAGCAGAAGTCATGACGATTATTCCCTAAAGGTGAAGCCTATGAATAGCTTAATACTTTCTGGGCAGAAAACCAAAGAAACAATTTACAAATAATTATTTAAAGACGATTATTATTTATATCAGATAAATAGAGATAATCACAAGATGCTGCGGGGTTCTCCTTTGGCTTCCAAGTGAACGCCGTTCTCAACCCTTCGCGGGGGCAGTTTCTTAAGAGTATTAGCCAATAGGGGCTGATTTTTTTTGTTGAAAATATGAAGCGCTCGCGCAATTCAACGGCATTAGATCCGAACATGGCAATCCCAATTTTCAACACAGATCGGCATGGCGCAAGAAACTCGAGTATTGTTGCAATGCTAAACGTATGGACTACTCATCAAGGTTGTACAGGTGCCTACACACAACCTTGATGAGTTAAAAACAGATGCTTAATTACCTACTGAATCAGCAACGTCTTTATAGTCTGCCATTTTGTCAAAACTTAAGTACTGGTAAATCTTGTCGCTGTTCTGATCGATGACACCCATGTCGGCCATGTACTCTTCACGAGTAGGAATTTTACCCAAACGTGAACAAATAGCGGCCAACTCAGCTGAACCTAAATACACATTGGCATTTTTACCTAAGCGATTGGGGAAATTACGGGTACTGGTTGACATCACTGTGGCGCCCTCGCGAACTTGGGCTTGGTTGCCCATACACAACGAACAACCCGGCATTTCGGTGCGTGCACCCGCCGTGCCAAATACGCCGTAGTGGCCTTCTTCGCTCAACTGTTGGGCATCCATTTTGGTTGGGGGGGCAACCCACAACTTAACAGGAATGTCACGCTTACCTTCAAGTAACTTTGATGCGGCGCGGAAGTGACCAATATTGGTCATGCAACTGCCGATAAACACTTCGTCGATTTTGACACCGGCCACTTCAGACAACGTTTTCACGTCATCTGGGTCGTTGGGGCAAGCCAAAATCGGCTCAACGATATCGCTCATGTCAATTTCGATGACCGTGTTGTACTCGGCGTCAGCATCAGGGGCCAACAGTTTAGGATCAGCTAACCACTGCTCCATTGCGTGAATACGGCGCATCATGCTGCGCTCGTCTTCGTAACCGTTGGCGATCATCCATTTAAGCATCACAATATTGCTGTTTAAATATTCAATGATGGGTTCTTTGTTCAAATGCACGGTGCAACCCGCAGCTGAACGCTCGGCTGACGCATCAGACAACTCAAATGCTTGCTCAACTTTTAGGTCGGGTAAGCCTTCGATTTCTAAAATGCGACCTGAAAAAATGTTTTTCTTGCCTTGCTTTTCAACGGTTAACAAACCAGCCTTAATCGCGTAAAGCGGAATGGAATTGACCAAGTCACGCAAGGTCACGCCAGGCTGCATTTTGCCTTTGAAACGCACTAAAACTGACTCGGGCATATCAAGCGGCATCACACCGGTTGCAGCAGCAAACGCCACCAAGCCTGACCCGGCGGGAAAACTGATGCCAATCGGGAAGCGGGTGTGTGAATCGCCACCGGTACCGACTGTATCGGGTAACAACATACGGTTGAGCCATGAGTGAATGACACCGTCACCAGGGCGTAATGAAATGCCACCACGAGTGCTAATGAACTCTGGCAAAGTGTGGTGTGTTTTGACGTCAACAGGCTTAGGGTAGGCAGCCGTGTGGCAGAACGATTGCATCACTAAGTCTGAAGAAAAGCCTAAACAAGCCAAGTCTTTCAACTCGTCACGTGTCATCGGGCCCGTGGTGTCTTGGCTACCAACAGACGTCATGTGAGGCTCGCAATACGTGCCAGGACGAACGCCTTGACCTTCAAGTAGACCACAGGCGCGGCCGACCATTTTTTGAGCCAAAGTGAAACCTTTGCCGCTGTCAACAGGGTCTTGTGGCAAACGGAATAAGGTTGAAGGGGGTAAGCCCAATACTTGACGTGCTTTTGTCGTGAGGCCGCGACCAATGATGAGGGGAATACGGCCGCCCGCACGCACTTCGTCAAACAACACATCTGATTTGACTTTGAATTCAGCAATCACTTTGCCATCTTTTAAAGCTTTGCCTTCATAAGCACGCAATTCAATGACGTCACCCATATTCATGTCTGACACATCAAGTTCGATTGGCAAGGCGCCGGCATCTTCCATGGTGTTGTAAAAAATGGGGGCAATTTTGCTACCTAAACATACACCACCAAAACGCTTGTTCGGCACAAACGGAATGTCTTCACCGGTGAACCACAATACTGAGTTGGTGGCTGACTTACGTGAAGAACCTGTTCCGACCACATCGCCCACATAAGCAATGAGGTTGCCTTTTTCTTTCAGGCTTTCCAGTAACTTGATGGGGCCGATTTTGCCCGCATCGTCAGGCTCGTTACCTGGGCGCGGGTTTTTCAACATCGCTAAAGCATGAAGGGGAATGTCAGGCCGTGTCCAGGCGTCAGGGGCAGGTGACAAATCGTCTGTATTGGTTTCGCCCGTGACCTTGAATACAGTGAGTTTGATTGACTCAGGGAATTCAGGGCGGCTGGTGAACCACTCGGCATCAGCCCAGCTTTGCATGACGCCTTTGGCGTTGGCGCTACCTTTCTTGGCTTTTTCTTGTACGTCGTGAAAGGCGTCAAACATGAGCAAGGTTTTCTTTAAACTTTCGGCGGCAATGCTACCTACCACTTCGTCGTCAATTAACTCGACGAGCGCTGAAATATTGAAGCCACCCAGCATGGTGCCTAACAGTTCTGTGGCTTTTTCTCGGCTGATGAGTGAACACTTTTCTGTGCCGTGTGCCACGGCAGCCAAGTAAGATGCCTTCACTTTCGCGGCATCGTCAACACCAGCAGGTACACGGTTAATAATTAAGTCGACTAAAAATTCAGCCTCGCCAGCTGGAGGTGATTTGAGCAACTCAATTAATTCAGCGGTTTGCTGAGCTGTAAGCGGGAGGGGAGGAATACCTAAGCTCGCGCGTTCAGCAACGTGGTCACGATACTCTTTCAACATGATGGTTAACCTTTACAAAAAATATTAAAAAAAACAATCTAAACGCTTCATCGGGCTTGCGTACTCACGAACCCACGACTAAGTCTTGGTAACTAGGATGGCGATCGATATAAAGAGCTGAGTAAGAACACATCGGAACAATCGACCAGCCTTCTAGACGTGCATGATCTAATGCAAAGCGCGTTAAAGCGCCGGCTAAACCACGACCACCGACTGCCTCGGGCACGCCTGTATGTGTAATGGTCATGGTTTGACCGTTAAGGTGATAGTCGAGCACACAGGCATGGCCATCAACTTCACAAGTAAAGCGGTGCTCTTGGGGGCGATGAATAATGGCTTCTGTCATCTTAAATCACGTACATGTCAACGTATTCATGAACGGGCATCGTTTCAAGTGCTTTTTGATCAAGCGAAACCTGCAAAATACGAGCTTGTTGCTTGGTGGGGAACATACGCGCTAAGTTTGTACGGAATTTCGCTTCAAGCAAGGGAATGCCGTCGGTACGACGGCTCTTATGGCCGATTGGGTATTCGCAAACGATTTCATCAAGCTTTGTGCCATCGTTAAACTCAACCGTTAAAGCATTGGCAATCGAGCGCTTTTCAGGGTCGTGATAGTCTTTCGTGAACTGCGTGTCTTCAACGCATTCCATCTTGTCACGTAAAACATCAATGCGGGGGTCAGAGGCAATATTGTCTTCATAATCTGAAGCAGTTAAACGGCCCATCAAGATGGGTAAGGCAACCATGTATTGAATGCAGTGGTCACGATCTGCTGGGTTATTCAATGGGCCTTTTTTATCAATGATACGAATACATGCTTCATGCGTGCGAATCGTAATCTTTTTGATGTCTTCTGGCGTTTTGCCTGCAGCGGCTAATTTGTGATGAATGTCCATCGCACATTCAACGGCTGTTTGCGAATGGAATTCAGCTGGGAACGAAATTTTAAATAAGACGTTTTCCATCACATAGCTGCCGTATGGGCGTTGAAACTTAAAGGGCTGGCCTTTGAATAAGACGTCGTAAAATCCCCAAGTTTTAGCAGATAGCACCGATGGGTAACCCATTTCACCCGTTTTAGCGATTAAGGCTAAACGAACGGCACGGCTAGTGGCATCGCCTGCAGCCCAACTTTTACGGCTACCCGTGTTAGGGCTGTGCCGATAGGTACGTAAGCTTTGACCGTCAACCCAGGCCAATGACACAGCGTTTAAGACTTCGTCACGGTTTAAACCCAACATTTGGGCAACCACTGCAGTCGATGCCACTTTAACTAACACGACGTGATCAAGACCTACTTTGTTAAATGAATTTTCTAGGGCAATGCAACCTTGAATTTCGTGGGCTTTAATCATGCCAGTTAACACATCGCGCATGGTTAAGGGTGATTTGCCTGCTGCAACCGCATTGCGTGATAACCAATCGGCTGTGGCTAAAATACCGCCTAAATTGTCTGATGGGTGACCCCATTCAGCCGCTAACCACGTGTCATTAAAATCTAACCAACGAATCATGGTGCCAATATTAAAGGCTGCTTGCACGGGGTCAAGTTGAAATTGTGTGCCAGGTACTTTGGCTCCGTTGGGTACGACAGTACCGGGAACGATCGGGCCCATTAATTTTTTGCATGCAGGGTACTCGAGCGCTTCGAGGCCACAACCCAGCGTATCAATTAAGCAGTTACGTGCTGTTTCATAAGCAACATCGCTTTTGATTTCGTAATTTAAAACATAATCAACGATATCAACTAAAACTTGATCGGGTTCAGGGCGAACATTAGAAATGTGAGCAGACATTTATTTTTCCAGATAAAAGATAGGTCGTTTAAAGTGAGGCGGCCAATAAAAAAATTAACGGCGGCGATTAATCGGTACAAACTTCAAGTTTTCAGGGCCAACATAATTCGCGGTTGGGCGAATAATTTTGTTGTCAACGCGTTGTTCAAGAACATGAGCTGCCCAACCGGCTGTTCGGGCAATTACAAACAACGGTGTAAACATTGCGGTGGGAACGCCCATCATGTGATAAGAGACAGCTGAGAACCAATCAAGATTTGGAAACATTTTTTTGACGTCCCACATGACAGTTTCTAGGCGATTGGCAATGTCAAACATTTTGGCATTGCCCATTTTTTTAGACAAGCGATGCGCCACGTCTTTAATGACTTTATTGCGGGGGTCTGAAATGGTGTAAACGGGGTGCCCAAAGCCAATCACGACCTCTTTGTTTTCAACTCGAACACGAATATCTGCTTCGGCTTGATCAGGCGTGTCGTAACGTTTTTGTATTTCGAAAGCGGCTTCGTTTGCACCACCATGTTTGGGGCCGCGTAATGCACCAATGGCACCCGTTATCGCGGAGAACATATCTGAGCCAGTGCCAGCAATCACACGAGCCGTGAAGGTAGAAGCATTGAACTCGTGTTCTGCATATAAATTTAATGACGTGTGCATGGCGTGTACCCATTCAGCATCGGGTTTACGGCCATGTAAAAGATGCAAGAAGTGACCACCAATGCTGTCATCATCTGTTTGTACGTCAATGATGCGACCGTTGTGACTGAAATGATACCAATACAGCAATGCAGAACCCAGGCTGGCAATGAGGCGATCGGCAATATCTCGCGCCTCAGGTGCGTTGTGGTTATCTTTTTCAGGCAATACACAACCTAAAACTGAGGTTGCGGTTCGCATGACGTCCATGGGGTGGCTGGCAGCGGGGAGGGCCTCAAGTGCAGTTTGTAATTGTGCCGGTAAGCCACGCAGGCTTTTTAGTTTGGTTTTGTAAGCAACCAGTTCATTTTTGTTGGGCAGTTTGCCATGAATCAGTAAGTGAGCAATTTCTTCAAACTCACAGCGGTCGGCAAAATCAAGCACATCATAGCCACAGTAATGAAGATCGTTACCTGTGCGGCCAACGGTACATAGGGATGTATTGCCTGCAATAACACCTGAAAGTGCGACTGATTTTTTTACCTTTGGGGCTGCAGGTGCTGTAACGGCAGCAGCAGGTTTGACAGCTTGTTTGGTTGCTTTGGTGACCATATTTAAAACTCCTTTGGGTGAAAACCTCGCACCGGTCGATCAATAAAAATTTATTTGCCTTGCATAAATAAAGTATCTAGCTTCTTTTCAAACTCGTGATAACCAATACGTTCGTATAATTCTTCACGTGTTTGCATCGTGTGCAAGACACTCTTTTGTGTGCCTTCTTTACGAATGGCTTCGTAAACGGCTTCAGCCGCTTTATTCATGGCCCTAAATGCTGAAAGAGGGTAGAGCACCATGGCAACGTGTACTGATCTTAACTCTTCAACTGTAAACAATGGGGTGGCGCCAAACTCGGTAATGTTGGCTAAAACCGGTACGTTAACGGCTTTCACAAAACGTTCATAAGTAGGCAGATCGTAAGCCGCTTCAGCAAAAATGGCATCGGCGCCAGCCTCAACACAAGCCAGCGCGCGCTCAATGGCGGCATCTACCCCTAGAACGGCGATGGCATCGGTGCGCGCAATGATGTAGAACGCGTCATCAGTTCTGGCATCGGCCGCAGCCTTGACGCGGTCTGCCATTTCGCCGGTGGTAACAATTTCTTTACCAGGGCGGTGACCGCAACGTTTGGCACCGACTTGGTCTTCAATGTGGCAAGCTGCCGCACCAAATTTAATGAGGCTTTTTACCGTTCGAGCAATGTTAAAAGCGGAAGGGCCAAAACCGGTATCAATATCAACTAAAAGGGGTACATCACAGACGTCGGTAATACGACGAATATCAGTGAGGACATCATCAAGCGTATTGATGCCTAAGTCTGGCAAACCCAATGAACCTGCAGCAACCCCACCACCGGAAAGGTAAATGGCTTTGTACCCGCTACGTTTTGCCAATAAGGCATGGTTGGCGTTAATAGCACCAATAATTTGAAGAGGAGATTCTTCAGCAAGCGCATTTCTAAAGCGCTGACCAGCAGATTGTGGTTGAGTCATGTTTAAGATTCCGAAAGATCAAGACAAAAGATCAATAAAAAAGGCCTGTCATGCAGGCCCCTGTCAACATTACTTCAATAATGCTGCGACACCTTCGCGCTCTTCGAGCAACTCTTTCAAGGTGAAGTCCATTCTTTCACGTGAGAACGCATCAATTTCTAAGTCAGTTACACGGTGATATTGGCCGCCTTCGCAGATGACCGGTACGCCGTACATAATGCCTTCTGGAATGCCGTAAGAGCCGTCTGACGGAATACCCATTGTGACCCATTTGCCAGCTGAACCCAAGACCCAGTCATGTATATGATCAATCGCAGCATTTGCGGCTGATGCTGCAGAAGATAAACCGCGCGCTTCAATAATGGCTGCGCCGCGTTTGCCGACCGTTGGTAAAAATGTGTCACGATTCCAGACGTCGTCATTTATGAGTTTGACAACACTTTGGCCGCCAATGGTGGCAAAACGGTAGTCAGGGTACATCGTGGGCGAGTGGTTGCCCCAAACTGCCAGTTTTTGAATATCTGCAACAGGGCGATTCATTTTTGAAGCCAACTGTGACAAAGCACGGTTATGGTCTAAACGCAACATAGCTGTAAAGTTATGTGCCGGTAAGTCTGGTGCTGATTTCATAGCAATGTATGCGTTAGTGTTGGCAGGGTTGCCCACAACCAACACTCGAACGTTGCGACTTGCGACGTCGTTAAGCGCTTTACCTTGAACTTTAAAAATTTCAGCATTAACCGTTAACAAATCTTTGCGTTCCATACCTGGTCCGCGGGGGCGTGAACCAACTAACAAGGCCACATCAACATCTTTGAATGCTTCGCGGGGGTCACTGTGCGCGCTCATGCTTTGCAATAAGGGGAACGCGCAGTCGTCAAGTTCCATCATGACGCCCTTCAGTGCTTTTTGTGCCTTTTCATCAGGTATTTCAAGTAACTGCAAAATGACAGGCTGATCTTTACCGAGCATCTCACCAGACGCGATACGAAATAAAAGGGCGTAGCCAATTTGACCAGCGGCGCCTGTAACGGCAACGCGCATAACGGGTTTAGACATGTGTAATTCTCCGAGAGTGACGTGAAGTAAGCATTCGACCTCAAGTGTAGCGGTTTTCCCGCATAGGCAAAGAGCACATAATGACGACTCTTTACACCTTTATTCATCTGAAATTGTAAAAGAGTCTGATTCGTCCGTCAACTAGTCTTATGTCTTATATAAGACAAAAGATGTTTTGCGAATTTGTTCATGCTGTGACACAATTAGAACTTCTGATAAAACCGTTAAACCACTATGTCTGACTCACTCGCCATGACTATTGGTGCTGAAACAAAGCAAAGTAGCCCTGCTGGCGGAGCGTCCTTTAGCCCTTTGTATCAGCAAATTAAGCAATTGTTATTGCGCGCACTTGATCAAGGCGAATGGAAACCTGGTGAATCAATTCCCAGCGAATTTGAATTGGCTGCTCGTTTTCAAGTCAGCCAAGGTACCGTTCGTAAAGCGGTTGACGAGTTAGCGTCAGAAAATATTTTGATAAGGCGTCAGGGTAAAGGCACTTTTGTATCAACTCACCATGAGCCGCATGTGCGTTTTCGGTTTTTACGTTTGGCCGCGACGGCCGGCAGAACGCCCCCAACCAAAAGTCAGGTATTGAATTGTCAGCGTGTGCGCGCAAACGCTCATGCCGCACAGCAACTTGACTTAAGGGTGGGCGAGTCGCTGGTGTTTATTCGTCGCCTACTCACTTTTGAAAATGTTCCAACAGTAATCGATGATATTTATTTACCAAGCTTTTTATTCAAGGGCCTAACTTCTTCGTTGCTTGAAGCGCACCAAGCTGTACCTTTATACGGGTTGTTTGAAACTGAGTTTGGGGTCAGTATGGTGCGTGCTGAGGAACAAATCAGGGCGGTTGCAGCATCCAGTGAGGTGGCCGAGTTGCTTGCCATTAAGGTCGAAAGCCCCTTGCTTCGTGTCGACAGAACCTCATACACGTATGTTGATCGTCCTGTAGAATTACGTGTAGGTCATTATTTGACTGACCAGTATTATTATCGTAACAGTTTGATTTAAAAGTTTTACATTCACTGATTTGTCATGTTTTAGCTAATCTGTGAAAATATCGTACTTAAAAAATATTTTTTTATCTTTTACATTTGCAAGTCACCATAATATCGAGGTCATCATGGCAGAAAGCGGCGTTAAACCACGCAAAACGTTTCGCAACATTAGCGTGCCCCAAATACTTTCCTATCGCTTGCCCCCCGCTGGTCAAATATCAATATTGCACCGCATCAGTGGTGCAATATTGTTCCTTGCATTGCCCATCATCATATTGCCTCTGTTCGCCATGAGTTTTGTATCGCAAGCAGGCTTTGATGCGATCGCGGTCATTTCTGATATGGTTATTGTTAAGCTTATTTTGCTGGTCTTAATATGGGGTTATTTGCATCATTTCTGTGCGGGCATACGTTACTTGGTTCTTGACCTTCACATAGGTCTAGATAAGGTATCTGCGCAACGCAGTGCTCGTGTGGTGTTGGGCGTAAGTTTGGCATTAACGCTTGTCTTTGGGCTTAAACTTTTTGGGGCATGGTAATCATGGCATCACAAGAAAAAATTGGCCAAAACCGCCTAGTTGTGGGCGCTCATTACGGCACGGCTCAGTACATTATTCAGCGTGTCACGGCCATTATTTTGGTGGTCTACACCTTAGTTTTGCTCATTGGCATTCTAAGCATGTCAGGTTTCACATACGAAGGGTGGCGTAACTTATTTACGTTTCAGGTCCTGCTCATGCCTGTCGGGCAAGTCTTAGCATCGCTTGCATTTATCTCCCTAGCGTGGCATGCCTACATTGGTATTCGTGACATCTGGATGGATTACGTGAAACCAGTCGGTATCAGACTGGGTCTCTATGTTTTGTCTATTCTTTGGTTGGCGGGTGCCGCCATTTATTTCATCGTTTTAGTCTGGGGGTCATAATCGTGGTTGCTGTTAAAAAATCTTTACCACGCCGACAGTTCGATGTGGTTGTTGTAGGTGCTGGCGGCGCTGGTATGCGCTGTTCGTTGCAACTTGCACAAGCAGGCTTATCGGTAGCCGTTTTATCAAAAGTATTTCCAACGCGTTCACACACCGTGGCTGCGCAAGGCGGCATTGGCGCGTCGTTGGGTAACATGAGCGAAGATCATTGGTATTGGCATATGTACGATACCGTCAAAGGTTCAGATTGGTTGGGTGACCAAGATGCAATTGAATTTATGTGTCGCGAAGCACCCAATGCAGTCTACGAGCTAGAGCATTTTGGTATGCCATTTGACCGTAATGCTGATGGTACGATTTATCAACGTCCATTTGGTGGTCACTCAGCCAACTTTGGTGAAAAGCCTGTGCAGCGCGCTTGTGCAGCAGCCGACCGAACTGGGCATGCCTTATTGCACACACTTTATCAACGAAACGTGTCAGCCCGTACACAGTTTTTTGTTGAATGGATGGCGCTTGATCTCATTCGAAATGAAGCAGGCGACGTGCTTGGCGTAACCGCCATGGAAATGGAAACCGGCGAAATCTATATTATTGAAGCCAAAACAACGGTGCTCGCCACGGGTGGTGCGGGCCGCATTTGGGCAGCATCAACGAATGCTTATATTAATACCGGTGACGGTATGGGCATGGCTGCGCGTGCTGGTATTGCATTGCAAGATATGGAATTCTGGCAGTTTCACCCCACAGGTGTTGCCGGTGCAGGCGTTCTGGTAACGGAAGGCGTGCGGGGCGAGGGTGGCATACTGCTCAACAAAGATGGTGAGCGTTTCATGGAACGCTATGCACCAACGATGAAAGATTTGGCACCACGTGATTTTGTGTCGCGTTGTATGGACCAAGAAATTAAAGAAGGTCGCGGCTGTGGCCCCGAAGGAAGCTACATTGAGTTGAAGTTAGACCATCTGGGTGCCGATGTCATTAACAAGCGATTGCCTTCCATTCGTGAAATTGCCATCAAGTTTGCGAACGTTGACCCGATTAAAGAGTCCATTCCGGTTGTACCCACCATTCATTATCAAATGGGTGGTGTGCCTGCCAACTATCATGGTCAAGTGGTGTCATGGGATGGTCAACAATCTTCAGTTGTTAATGGTCTGTATGCCATCGGTGAAGTCGCTGCTGTATCGGTTCACGGTGCGAACCGGTTGGGCACCAACTCGCTGTTAGATTTAATTGTTTTTGGTCGTGCAGCGGGCAATCATATTGTGTCTTCACATCTTGAGCGTCAACACGCACATCAAGATTTAGCGCAAGAGTCTGTTGATCTGTCACTTTCACGTATCGACGCAATCGAGTCGCGTACCAGCGGTGAGAAAACACAAGATGTGGGTAACGCCATTCGTAACACCATGCAAAAGCATTGTGGCGTGTTCCGCACTTCAGCGATGCTTGACGAAGGCAGAAGCTTAATTGACGATTTGGCAACACAAGCTTATAACGTGGCCTATAAAGATAAATCAAAAGTGTTTAATACCGCTCGTATCGAAGCGCTTGAATTAACCAACATGATTGAAGTGGCACGTTCAACGATTCATTCGGCAGCCGCCCGTAAAGAAAGTCGCGGTGCACATGCGCTTTTCGAGTTTCAAGAACGTGATGACGAAAACTGGATCAAGCATACACTCTGGTATTCAGAGGGTAACAAGCTTGATTACAAACCCGTTCAGATGAAGCCATTAACTGTCGATAGCTTCCCACCTAAAGCCCGTACGTTCTGATCAAAATTGAGGCATAAAAAATGACTACTATGCGCCGCGTAAAATTTGAAATTTATCGCTACGACCCCGATAAAGACGATCGCCCTTACATGCAAAAGCTTGAGGTCGAGTTGTTGCCAACAGACAAAATGTTGCTAGATGCCTTAATTCGCATCAAAAGTGATGTTGATGACAGCTTAGCCTTACGCCGTTCATGTCGGGAAGGTGTTTGCGGTTCAGACGCCATGAATATAAATGGTAAAAATGGTTTGGCTTGTACGACTAATCTTCGTGATTTAAAAGAACCCATTGTTTTGCGCCCCTTGCCAGGCTTGCCGGTTATTCGCGATTTAATCGTCGACATGACACACTTTTTTAATCAGTACCACTCCATTCGTCCTTACCTTATTAACAACACGCCTCCCCCCGAAAAAGAGCGTTTGCAAACGCCCGAAGCACGAGAAGAGCTTGATGGTTTGTATGAGTGCATTCTGTGTGCGTGCTGTTCAACTTCTTGCCCGTCGTTTTGGTGGAATCCTGACAAGTTTGTGGGGCCTGCCGGCTTGTTGCAAGCTTATCGATTCATCGCTGATTCTCGTGACGAAGCAACTGCAGAGCGTCTCGACAATCTAGAAGACCCGTATCGATTGTTTCGTTGTCACACCATTATGAATTGTGTTGATGTTTGTCCGAAAGGGTTAAACCCAACGCGTGCAATTGGTAAGATTAAAGAAATGCTTGTTCGCCGAACTGTTTAATAGGAATGGCAACCTTAACGGAGCTCGAGCGCGCTCGCCTGAGGTGGCGTGCTCGACGTGGATTACTCGAAAACGACCTCATCATTACTCGTTTTCTTGATATTTACGAAGAAAGCTTAACTGATGATCAAATAGCAGTGTTAGCCCTAATATTTGAGTTGGGTGACAACGAGCTATTAGATCTGTTGCTGGGTCGCATTGAGCCATCTGGCAAACTTGATCAACCTGCCGTTCGCGCTGTGTTGAAACAAATACAAGAATTAAAAATTTCATAAAGGAAAGCTTGTCATGAAATTATCTGAAAATAAAGCCACCTTATCGTTCTCTAACGGTAAGCCCTCTGTTGACTTTCCTGTTTACTCAGGCAGTGTTGGCCCAGATGTGATCGACATACGCAAGTTGTATGGCGAAACTGACATGTTTACCTACGACCCAGGCTTTTTATCGACAGCAGCCTGTCAGTCAGCTATTACTTATATTGATGGTGATAAGGGCGAGTTACTGTATCGGGGTTACCCAATTGATCAGTTGGCAACTAAACGTGATTTCATGGACATTTGCTATTTGATTTTAAACGGTGATTTACCCGACGCGGCTCAGAAAATAGATTTTGATGCGCAAGTTACCAATCACACCATGGTGAATGAGCAGCTACATTTCTTTATGCGTGGCTTTCGGCGTGATGCCCACCCTATGGCAGTGTTAACTGGCTTGGTCGGTGCATTGTCAGCTTTTTATCACGACTCAACAGACATCACAAACCCGCGTCATCGCCACATTTCTGCTATTCGTTTAATTGCAAAAATGCCTACTTTAGTGGCCATGGCATATAAGTACTCGAAAGGTCAGCCCTTCATTTATCCACAAAATAGCTTGTCTTACACCGGCAATTTTTTGCGTATGATGTTTGCTAACCCATGTGAAGATTATGTTGTTAACCCGGTTGTTGAGCGCGCACTTGACCGTATTTTTATTTTGCATGCAGATCACGAGCAAAATGCATCAACTTCAACTGTTCGCTTGTGTGGCTCATCGGGTACGAACCCGTTTGCAGCCATCGCTGCAGGCGTGGCATGTTTATGGGGCCCAGCTCATGGTGGCGCTAATGAAGCGTGTTTAAACATGCTCGAGCATCTGCAAGCTAATGGCGGCATTGAAAAAGTTGGCGAGTTCATGGAACAAGTCAAAGATAAAAATTCGGGTGTTCGCTTGATGGGTTTTGGTCATCGTGTTTACAAAAACTATGACCCCCGTGCAAAGTTAATGCAGCAAACTTGCAAAGAAGTTTTAAAAGACCTCAATCTTGAAAATGACCCGTTATTCAAACTAGCAATGGAAGTCGAGCGCATTGCGCTTGAAGACCCTTACTTTGTTGAGCGTAAGCTATACCCTAACGTTGACTTCTACTCAGGTATTGTGCAACGTGCAATTGGAATTCCAACAGATCTGTTTACAGCCATTTTCTCGCTTGCTCGCACTGTTGGTTGGATAGCTCAGTGGAACGAAATGCTTTCAGACCCTGAATATAAAATTGGTCGCCCTCGCCAGTTGTATAACGGTGCATCATTTCGAGACATTAAGTAAAAACTAGTTTGACATTATTTATTCAATACGCGTGCATACTTTGATTTAAACCAAAAACCAAACTTAGCGAGCAATCGTTTTGTTTGGTTTTTTTTGTGTCTTTAGACAACAAATTAAGTAAACATACGAATATATTGGATTAAGTTGTTATGCTTAGGTTACACTTAAAATAGAAGTACCAAGGCTAGTCAAGCGCCTTCTGCTATAGCTATCCGCAAACCGGTTGGGCCGTTTTCGCGGAAGGTTTTCCTGCATCATTACGGGTGAAACACCCGCCAAGGTGAAGCGTTATTATGTCGTCACAATTAGAATCTTTACAAAACTCATACCTCTTTGGCGGTAATGCGCCCTATGTAGAAGAACTTTACGAGTTATATCTTAATAACCCAGGGTCGGTTCCCGATAGCTGGCGCGCTTATTTCGATCAGTTACAACACTTTCCAGCAACCGACGGTCAAACCTCAACACGCGATCAAACGCATGCACCAGTGGTCGAGTCGTTCGCGCAGCAAGCTTTACAAAATAAATTTTCACGGCCAACACCTGCAACGGGTTTAAAGTCTGACCTTGAGTCTGCCGCGCGCCAAGTGCACGTGCAATCGCTCATCGCGGCATACCGAACACTGGGTTCACGTTGGGCAGACCTTGACCCTCTTAAACACATCGACCGACCTGACATTCCAGAGCTCGAGTCTAGCTTTTATGGCTTGACCGAATCTGACCTTGATCAAGTTGTTGCCGCAACTAACACTTACTTTACAACTGACAGCACCATGACGGTGCGTCAAATACTCAAAGCACTTCGTGACACGTACTGTCGTTCAGTGGGTACTGAGTTTATGCATATTTCAGACCCAGTCGTTAAGCGCTGGGTTCAGCAACGCTTAGAGTCTTCGCTCAGTGCCCCAACGTTGACCAGTGATCGTAAAAAACATGTGTTGCAACAACTTACCGAGGCCGAAGGTCTTGAAAGGTTCTTACACACTAAATATGTGGGTCAAAAACGATTTTCATTAGAAGGCGGTGAAAGCTTTATCGCCGCCATGGATGAAGTCGTGAATCATGCTGGTGATGCGGGTGTGCAAGAAATTGTAGTGGGCATGGCTCACCGCGGTCGTCTGAATGTTCTCGTAAACATTATGGGCAAAATGCCGGGTGATTTGTTTGCCGAATTTGAAGGTAAACATAATGATGCCTTAAAAGATGGTGATGTCAAATATCACAATGGTTTCTCCAGTGACCTGTCAACTCGTGGTGGCCCAATTCACTTGTCTTTAGCTTTTAACCCCTCGCATTTAGAAATAGTCAATCCAGTGGTTGAAGGTAGCGTGCGTGCTCGTCAAGAGCGTCGTGGCGATGCCCTAGGTAAGCAAGTGTTGCCTGTGCTGGTGCATGGTGATGCCGCGTTTGCCGCCCAAGGTGTCGTTATGGAAACCCTCAATTTGGCGCAAACGCGCGGTTATGGCACGGGTGGCACCTTTCACATTGTGATTAACAACCAAATTGGTTTCACCACCTCTGACCCGCGTGATAGCCGTTCAACCATTTATTGCACAGACGTTGCCAAAATGATTGAGGCCCCCGTTTTTCACGTCAATGGTGATGACCCAGAAGCGGTTGTTTTTGCGTGCGGTCTAGCACTCGATTTTCGTATGCAGTTTGGTCGTGATGTGGTGGTTGATATCGTGTGTTTCCGTAAGTTGGGTCACAACGAGCAGGACACACCCGCCATGACGCAACCTTTGATGTATAAACGCATTGGCCAACACCCTGGTACCCGTGCGCTATATGCACAAAAACTCAATACCCAAGGCGTGTTGACCGAAGCTGATACAGATCAAATGGTCAAAGATTATCGTCAGTATATGGAAGACGGTCGTCGTACGATTGAGCCTGTATTAACCGATTACAAAAGCAAATATGCCATTGACTGGAGGCCATTTCTCAGTTCAAAATGGACTGACCATGCTGATACTGCCGTACCTTTAGCAGAGTTAAAGCGTATCGGTGATCGCATCACAACTGTACCTGAAGGTTTCACACCCCACCCGCTTGTTACCAAAATGCTGAACGATCGCCGTTCGATGGCAAATGGTGACCTCAATATTGATTGGGGTATGGGGGAGCATTTGGCGTTTGCATCGTTGGTCGCCTCTGGTTATGCCTTACGCATCACGGGTCAAGACTCGGGGCGTGGCACGTTTACCCACCGTCATGCCGTTTTACACGATCAAAATCGTGAACGCTGGAACGATGGCACTTACATCCCACTGCAAAATGTGGTTGATGGTCAGGCTCCTTTTGTGGTGATTGACTCTGTGCTGTCTGAAGAAGCAGTATTGGGCTTCGAATATGGCTATTCATGCGCAGACCCCAATACCTTAACCATTTGGGAAGCTCAGTTTGGCGACTTCGTAAACGGTGCTCAAGTTGTAATTGACCAATTTATTGTGTCGGGTGAAGCGAAGTGGGGTCGACAGTCAGGCTTAACTTTAATGTTGCCACATGGCTATGAAGGTCAAGGCCCCGAGCACTCATCAGCTCGTATTGAACGATTCTTGCAGCTGTGTGCAGACAATAATATTCAAGTGGCTCAACCTACTTCGGGTGCACAGATATTCCATCTGTTGCGTCGTCAAATGATTCGGCAGTTCCGCAAGCCTTTAGTGATTTTTACGCCTAAGTCTTTATTGCGAAATAAAGATGCGGCAACTCCATTATCAAGCTTGTCAAGCGGACGATTTCGACCTGTTATTGGTGAAGTAGATAAAACTATAAATGATGAAAAAGTAAAACGTGTCTTGGTTTGTTCGGGCAAGGTTTACTACGACTTAGTACATGCTCGTAGCGCTCGTGAGGCTGATCATGTTGCCATTTTGCGTATTGAACAGTTGTACCCCTTTGCGCACAAGACATTTGAAACAGAGTTGCGTCGCTATCCAAAGGCAACTGAAGTTGTTTGGGTGCAAGACGAACCTCAAAATCAAGGCCCTTGGTACTACGTCGAACATCATTTGTTTGAAAACTTAGAAAAGGGTCAAAAGTTGGCTTATGCCGGTCGTGCAGCGTCGCCATCACCCGCTGCAGGTTATATGTCAACGCACATTGAGCAACAAAAAGCTTTTATCGAACAAGCGTTTAGTCGGTTTCGTACGCATGCGTTGACTAAGTAAACTCACCTCGAAAAACCCGAACTCTACACACACACTTATTTCAATACAAGACGGAAGATTAATAATGGCCATAACCGATGTTCTCGTTCCACAACTTTCTGAATCTATTTCAGAGGCAACCTTGCTGACCTGGAAAAAAAAGCCTGGCAGCATGGTAGTGGCCGATGAAATTCTGATTGAAATTGAGACAGATAAAGTGGTGCTAGAAGTGCCGGCTCCGGCATCTGGTTTGCTCAGCGAGATTATTAAGGGTGATTCAAGTTTGGTGGCCTCTGGCGAGGTGATTGCTCGTATTGATTCTGAAGGTAAAGCAACGAAATCTGCGGCTGCAGATGAAGGCGCATCGAAAGTACCTGCCGCTGCCGCATCAACCCCGGCAGCTACACCCACTTCAGCAACAAGTGCAGGTATTGCTTCACCTGCTGCAGCTAAAATTCTGGCTGATAAGGGTATGTCTTCAGCAGTCATTGACGGTTCGGGCAGAGGCGGGCGCGTGACCAAGGCCGATGCCATGTCTGCACAGCCTGCCGCAGCAACTCCCAGCTCCGTCTCTGCGGCACCCGCGGCTGCTGGTGCACCGAAGCCTTCAATGCCATCATTAGGTCAATCATTAGATGGTCGGGTCGAACAACGTGTTCCCATGAGTCGATTGCGTTCGCGAATTGCCGAGCGTTTACTTCAGTCTCAACAAGAAAATGCTATTTTGACGACGTTTAACGAAGTTAATATGCAAGGCATTATCGATTTACGTAACCGATACAAAGACAAGTTTGAAAAAGAACACGGTGTCAAATTAGGCTTTATGTCATTTTTTGTGAAAGCAGCCGTGGCCGCTTTAAAGCGTTACCCTGTGCTAAACGCTTCAATAGATGGTAAAGATATTATTTATCATGGTTACTTTGACATCGGTATTGCTGTCGGTAGCCCAAGAGGCTTAGTTGTGCCTATTTTGCGTAATGCTGATCAACTCACTTTAGCTGAGGTCGAAAAAAACATTGCTGACTTTGGTAAGCGTGCCGGCGAAGGTAAATTGGGTATTGATGAAATGACGGGTGGTACCTTTTCAATTTCTAATGGTGGCGTGTTTGGTTCAATGTTATCAACACCCATTATTAACCCTCCACAGGCAGCCATTTTAGGGGTGCACGCCACTAAAGATCGTGCGGTTGTTGAAAATGGTCAAATCGTCATTCGCCCAATGAATTACTTGGCTATGTCATATGATCACCGCATTATTGACGGACGTGAAGCGGTACTGGGTTTAGTTGCAATGAAAGAAGCCCTCGAAGACCCGCAGCGTTTGTTACTTGAAATCTGATTCGGAAATATTAATGTCTACCAAACAATTTGATGTCGTTGTAATCGGGGCAGGCCCAGGTGGTTATATTGCTGCCATTCGTGCCGCGCAGTTAGGAATGTCTGTTGCGTGTATTGATGCTTGGCAAAATGACCAAGGTGGCCCAGCGCCAGGTGGCACATGCACCAACGTGGGTTGCATTCCATCTAAAGCACTTTTACAGTCTTCAGAGCATGTCGAGCAAGCGCAACACCACTTCGTTGATCACGGTATTGAAATTAAAGGTTTGTCGGTCAAGCTTGATCGCATGCTGGGTCGTAAAAACGAAGTCGTTAAGCAAAATAATGATGGCATTTTGTACTTATTCAAAAAGAATAAGGTGCAGTTTTATCATGGTATGGGTGCTTTTGCGGGTCAAGCAGATGGTGGCTGGCTCATTAAAATTGACGGTAAAACCCCAGTTGAATTAGTGGGTCGTCACATCGTTGTCGCAACAGGTTCATCGGCTCGCGAACTGCCCGATTTACCGTTTGATGAGAAGCAAGTGCTTTCAAATGATGGTGCTTTAAATATTGCAACGGTACCCAAAAAGCTTGGTGTGATTGGCGCAGGCGTGATTGGTCTAGAAATGGGCAGCGTTTGGCGTCGTTTAGGTGCAGAGGTTACCGTGCTTGAAGCCATGCCAGAGTTTTTGGCAACTCTTGATAAACAAGTTGCGAAAGAGGCCCTGAAGATTTTTACCAAACAAGGTTTAAAAATTCAAATGGGTGTGAAAATTGGTGGCATCACAAAAACAGCTAAACAAATCACCATTCCTTACGTCAGCGCTGACGGCACAGAGCAAAAGCTCGTAGTCGATAAGTTGATCGTATCGATTGGTCGCTCACCTTACACGGGTGGCCTGCAAGCTGAAACAGTCGGTCTGAAGTTAGACGAACGCGGTTTTATTGACGTAGATGGTGATTGCCGTACCAATTTGCAAAATGTTTGGGCGGTGGGTGATGTGGTGCGCGGCCCAATGTTGGCTCATAAAGCTGAAGAAGAGGGCGTGGCGGTTGCCGAACGTATTGCCGGCCAACATGGTCATGTGAATTTTAATACGGTGCCTTGGGTTATTTACACCTCGCCTGAAATTGCTTGGGTTGGTCAAACCGAAGAGCAACTCAAAGCTGAAGGTCGTGCCATTCGCACGGGTTCATTCCCATTTTTGGCAAATGGCCGTGCCCGCGCTCTGGGTGATACAACGGGTTTTGTCAAAGTAATCGCTGATGAAAAAACAGACGAAGTGTTGGGTGTTCATATTATTGGCCCTATGGCGTCAGAGTTAATTGCAGAAGCGGTTACGATTATGGAATTCCGTGGGGCGGCTGAAGATATCGCGCGTATTTGCCATGCCCATCCAACCTTATCAGAATCATTAAAAGAGGCCGCTTTAGCTGTTGATAAGCGTGCCTTAAACTTTTAATTGGACATCAGGTTTTGACGTTCTTTCTAAGTTTTATTTTAATAAACACCGGTTATAAAAAATCGGTGTTTTGTTTTTGTTTATGAATGTTATTGAATATTACGAGCAGTCGTTAAGAGATCGTGGTTTTAAGCCCGATTCAGCTCAAAGACGTGCAGCTGAGTCTTTACAAGTTTTTTATGACGAGTGGTCTGTTTATTTAAGTATTCGATCAAATAGAGTGACGCGTTTTTTGCGTCATCCCACCATTCCGCGTAGCGTTTATTTGTGGGGTGGAGTGGGCCGGGGTAAAAGCTTCCTAATGGACGCTTTTTACAATACTGTTCCTCTAAAACGTAAAACGCGTGTTCACTTTCATGAGTTTATGCGTAGTGTGCATCGCGAGCTTGAAGATGTTAAGGGTACGGCTAATCCGCTTGATGAAGTGGCTCAACGTATATCTCGTCGTTACCGTCTAATTTGCTTCGATGAATTTCATGTGTCTGACATTGCAGATGCCATGATTTTATATAAACTTCTGTTGGGTTTGTATAAAAATGGTACCGCATTTGTGATGACCTCAAATTATGAGCCATGTACCCTTTACCCTGATGGCCTGCATCGCGATCGACTTTTGCCTGCGATTGAGTTGATTGAAAATAAAATGGATATTCTCAATGTCGACAGTGGCATTGATTACCGTCGCTTGGCTTTCGATAAAGTTAAAACCTTTCATTACCCTAACGACGAACAAGCACACTCTGCGCTCAAACATGCGTTTGAAACGATATCCGACACGCAACCGCTCGATGTAATTTTAAATATTGAGCACCGTGAAATTACATCTATCGCAAGATCGGGTACGGTGGTTTGGTTTGATTTTGCAACGCTCTGTGGGGGGCCCCGATCACAAAATGATTACTTAGAGTTAGCCAATCGTTTTCAAGCGGTTATTTTGTCGGGCATTCCATGTATGGGCCCTCGGCAAGCATCAGAAGCACGCCGTTTTACTTGGTTGATTGATGTCATGTATGACCATAACGTTAAGATGATTATGTCAGCAGAGTGTGAGCCTGAAGCTCTATACACCGTTGGTCCGTTAGCTAACGAGTTTCAGCGTACTATTTCACGTATTGAAGAAATGCAAACCAAAACGTATCTTGACCGTGAAAGACGCCGAACGGTTTCGCTTTGAAATTTTTTCTCACTTTTTCAGGCTCATAGCGCCAAACAGTGAGATGTGATTCAAGCCCTGAACGGATACACTTTGAACGATTCTTTTATCGATAATTTAAGTAGGCTTTTTAAATGAAAACGTGCGTCTTAACAGGTATCACCACTTCTGGTACGCCTCACTTAGGCAACTATGTTGGGGCTATCCGCCCAGCTGTTCAAGCCAGTTTGGCCCCAAATACTGAAGCCTTTTTCTTTTTGGCAGACTATCACGCCTTAATTAAGTGCGAAGATCCCAATCGCATTGCTCGCTCACGTATAGAAATTGCCGCTACGTGGTTGGCGGCTGGGCTTGACCCCAATCATGTTTTTTTCTATCGTCAGTCAGATATTCCTGAAATTTCTGAATTAAGCTGGTTGTTAACTTGTGTGACGGGCAAAGGTTTAATGAATCGAGCCCATGCTTATAAAGCTTCGGTTGATGCCAATCGTGAAAAGCACACGGAGGAAGATGATGGCATTACGATGGGTTTGTTTTCTTACCCAATATTGATGGCGGCCGATATTTTGATGTTCAATGCTCATCAAGTACCTGTTGGTCGAGATCAGTTGCAACATATTGAAATGACTCGCGATATTGCCCAACGCTTTAATCATTTGTTTGGTCAGGGTCGAGAGTTTTTTGTATTGCCTGAAGCCTTGATTCAAGACGATAATGCAATCTTGCAAGGCCTTGATGGCCGCAAAATGTCTAAAAGCTACAACAATACAATCCCCTTATTTGAAGGCGGTGAAAAGGCACTTCAATCGGCCGTTGCAAAAATTGTGACTGATTCAAAAGGCCCAGGCGAAGTGAAAGACGCTGAAAATTCAAATCTTGTTCCCATTTTTAAGGCGTTTGCGACACCTGAAGAGATTAAAGCTTATATGCAAAACCTTGAGCAGGGTATGAGTTGGGGTGATGCAAAAAAAGCATTATGTGTTCAAGTCGAAAGTGCGTTGTCACCGTTACGCGGCCGGTACGCCGATTTAATGGCACACCCAGATGACCTCGAAGACATCTTGCTGACAGGCGCTCAGCGAGCACGTGAGCGTTCAGCCCCGTTTATGGCTGAATTGCGGGCTGCGGTAGGTTTGCGTTCCTTTAAATCACAATCTTCAACAAAAACAAAAGTCGCCTCAACCAAACATAAAGCCCCTCGTTTTGTCAGCTATCGTGACACCGATCAACAGTTCAGGTTCAGGCTGCTTGATCAGGAAGGCCGTGAATTGTTTGTGTCTCGGCCTCATGCCGACCCAAAGCATGCGGGTGTGATTATGCGTCAATTGCAACAACGTACAGATGACGTCACCGTTAAAATAGAATCAGACACGCAGTTTGTTGTGTGTATTGAAGAACAGTGTGTGGGGCAAAGTGCTGCCTTTGTCAGTATCGAACAACGCGATGAGGTTTTGCAACAGACGCAAGCAGCCATCATAGCCATCAGTACTTTATCGCTTTAGCTGACTAAACGCCCGAGCCATGGCGCTTTCGGTTGATGGTTGTGCGGTTCCTTTTGTTCCAGCCTTGCCCTGATTGCTTAATTTTTTATTTGAACGCTGACCCGCCTTGGCGTCATGGCCGTCTGAACTGTGGGCCTGTGACCCACGGGCATTCAGCGCGTCATCATCTAGCCGCATGGTTAATGCAATGCGTTTGCGCGCCACATCGACTTCCATGACTTTAACTTTTACAGTTTGCCCCACGCGCACCACATCGCGTGGGTCTTGTACAAACTGAGTTGAAAGTGCCGAGATATGTACCAACCCATCTTGGTGTACACCTATATCAACAAATGCGCCAAAGTTAGCCACGTTGGTCACCACGCCCTCTAAAGTCATGCCCACTTTGAGGTCGTTCATACTTTCAATACCATCCTCAAATCGCGCAGTTTCAAATGCTGGGCGAGGGTCACGACCGGGTTTTTCAAGTTCAGATAGGATATCTTGTACAGTCGGTATGCCAAATTTATCGTCTGTGAACAGAGAAGGGCTTAACGCTTGTAAGTGGCTTTTATGGCCAATCGTTTGTTGAATATCCAGCTTTAAATGCCCCAATATTTTCTTCACCACCGAGTACGCTTCGGGGTGCACCGCCGAGGCATCAAGCGGGTTATCACCGCCAATGACTTTTAAAAATCCGGCCGCTTGTTCAAAGGCCTTGTCACCAAATCGCGTGACGTCAAGTAATGCCTTGCGGTTTTTAAACGCACCATTGTTTTCACGATGGGTGACTATATTTTGCGCTAAGGTGCTATTTAAGCCTGATACATGCATCAGTAGTGCAGCAGAAGCCGTGTTGACATCAACGCCTACGGCATTCACGCAATCTTCAACTACGGTGTCAAGTGCACCCATTAGTTGACGTTGATTCACATCGTGCTGATACTGGCCTACACCAATTGCTTTGGGTTCAATTTTGACGAGCTCAGCCAAGGGATCCTGCAATCGACGTGCAATAGATACGGCCCCGCGTAACGTGACATCGAGGTCAGGAAACTCTTTAGCTGCTAATTCAGAGGCTGAATAAATTGACGCACCTGCTTCAGAAACAACAATACGGGTGAGATTTAAATCTGGGTTGTTGGTGCTTAAATGCGCAACCAGTTTTTCAGTTTCGCGTGAGGCTGTACCATTGCCAATCGCAACCAACTCAATGTGATGGGTTCGAGCGATACGCGCTAAGGTGCTTAAGCTGCCCGCCACATCTTTACGAGGTTCAAAGGGGTAAATGGTCGCGGTTTCAAGCACCTTACCCGTCACATCAATGGCGGCCAACTTCACGCCCGTACGAATGCCTGGGTCAAGCCCTAATACGGCCTTGGGTCCTGCTGGGGCAGCTAACAGCAGGTCTTTAAGGTTCGCACCGAACACGCGAATGGCCTCTGTTTCAGCCGACTCACGTAAGTTAGAAATAAACTCTGTTTCAAATGCTGTCAGCATTTTGACGCGCCATGTCCAGCGCGACACATCACCCAACCAACGAGATCTGGCACTAGCTTGTGGCGTAAACGTATCGTTCGGTATAGACAATCGAACAGCTAAGCGTGCAACGCAGGGGTGAGGGACGAGCGCGTCTTCTTCGACCGACAATCCAATGCGTAAATCAAGCACGCCTTGTTGACGGCCCCGTAACATGGCCAACATGCGATGCGAAGGCACTTTACGCAGGGGTTCAGAGAAGTTGAACCAATCACGAAAATTAGCCCCTTCGGTTTCTTTGCCCTCAACCACACGTGCATGAAGAAAACCGTGTTGCCAAACAAATTGACGCAAATCGGCAATCACATCAGCGGTTTCGGCAAAACGTTCAGCCAAAATATCACGAGCACCATCTAAAGCCGATTTAGCATCAAGAACGTTTGCCTCAGCATTTATATATTGAAGCGCAAAAATTTCAGGCTCGGCTTTTAGGTCATGTAAGATCGCGTCTGCCAACGGTTCCAAACCGGCTTCACGGGCAATTTGTGCCCGTGTTCGACGTTTGGGCTTGTAAGGGGCGTACAGGTCTTCTAAGCGTTGTTTGCTATCTGCTTTGCGCAGTGATGTAGCTAAGGCATCGGTCATGTGGCCAAATTGCTCAATTGAAACAATTACTGCTGTGCGACGTTCTTCAAAGCTTGATAAGTAATCTAAGCGGGTTTCAAGGTTACGCAGCACCGTATCATCAAGGCCCCCAGTTGTTTCTTTGCGATATCGAGCAATAAAGGGCACAGTGGACCCTTCATCTAACAAACCCATGGTGGCTTCAATTTGCCTAGGTGCAACACTAAGTTCTGTGGCCAGTTGCGTCACAATGCGGGCCCGAATGGCCGTTGGGTTGGTAAAGTCGGTGCTGAATAATGTTGAGGTCATACTTGTTTGTCTCGCTACATAAATTAAAAGCTCGGGGGATTGTGCCATAAGATACGGTTATCCATCGGTTAAGGTTAACTTGCCACCCACCCACCTATAATGTGTGTATGTTTGGAACAGACTTAGACGACATTTTTGCCCCACAAGGCCCGCTGGCTAAACAGTCAGATCGTTATCGCATGCGCGAAGCACAACGTGCCCTGGCGCACGATATTGCGCGCACCATCGAGAACCGTGGTTCTCTCATTGCTGAGGCGGGCACAGGTATTGGTAAAACTTGGGCTTATCTTGTGCCTGCCATGATGGCGGGCGGAAAAGTGTTGATTTCAACGGGTACACGTACCCTTCAAGATCAGCTCTACAGTAAAGACTTTCCCCAAGTTAGAGCCTCGCTTAATGTGCCCATTGTCACCGCCTTATTAAAAGGCCGCAGTAATTACGTTTGCCACTACCACCTTGAGCGCTTACAAGACGACCCGCAAGGTTTGAAAGCGCGTGGCGAGGCCTATCAGTTGCGGCAAATTGTTCAGTTTGCTCAAAAATCTAAAACAGGTGATCGGGCCGAGCTGCAAACGGTACCGGAAGACGCTGATATTTGGTCGCGCGTTACAGCAACACGCGAAAACTGTTTGGGCCAAGAGTGCCCGCATGTCAAAGATTGCTTCGTTTACAAAGCGCGTCGGCTTGCCCAAGAGGCTGATATTGTTGTGATTAATCATGCTTTGTTTATGGCCGATATGGCTTTAAAAGAAGAGGGCATTACCGATTTGCTGCCGCAGGCAGACATCATTATTTTTGACGAGGCGCATCAGCTACCTGAAACGGCAACCCGGTTTTTGGGTAAACAAATATCAACTCATCAAGTCGTCGAGCTTGCGCGTCTAATTGAGGTGACGGGTTTGGCGCAAGCACGCGAGGCTGCACCGTGGTCTGTTTTGTCACAATCAATAGAAAATGCCACGAAAGTATTGCGTCTCTCTTGTGCGGCACTTGAGCATATGCCATCGCGTCGCGTAACCTCTGAATCCATACCTGACCCAGTGGCTTTTGAGCAAGCCCGCTCAGAGCTAGATGACGCTTTAGCCAAAGCCCGAACGGCGTTGATCAGTCAGCAAGAACGTCACCCTGATTTAGCGGCTGCTTTGCGTTCGCTTGACACCATTCAAACGCGTCTGTCTCAGTGGGGCCAATCATCTGTGGCTTCGACTGTGGTGCATTGGCTAGAGTTGGGTTTGCATCATTTACGCTTACATAGCGCACCGTTATCGGTATCAGATTTGTTTTCCAAAGAAACGGAAGTTGACCAAGCGCGAATTTTTCTATCAGCCACACTCACTGTTAAGGGTGACTTCAGTCACTTTACGTCGCGCTTAGGTCTAGAACAAGCGCAAACGGTTCGTTATGAATCACCGTTTAGTTATCCAGATCAAGCCTTGCTGTATGTGCCAAAAGGGTTACCTCTACCGCAGGCACCAGACTTTTTAAATCAGTTCGTCGCAGCCCTTTTCCCCCTTATTCAAGCAGGTGAAGGTGCTACCCTTGTGTTGTGTACGACACTTAGAGCGGTTGAGCGCGTGGCACAATTATTAGCTGAGGCATACGAGGCACACAAAATTGAGTGGCCTATTTTGCGTCAAGGTACACAAACGCGACGTTTTTTGCTCGAAAAGTTTCGCGATACGCCCCATGCAGTATTAGTAGGTAGTGCAAGTTTTTGGGAAGGTATTGACGTGGTGGGCAGTCAACTCACAACGGTAGCGATTGATAAACTACCCTTTGCTCCACCAGACGACCCTGTGCTTGAAGCCCGTTTAAAAGTATGCCGACAAGAAGGCGGTAACCCATTTATGTCGTTCCAGTTGCCTGAGGCGGCGATAACACTCAAACAAGGCGCTGGTCGGTTAATTCGCAGTGAGCAAGACTGGGGCGTGCTGATGGTGGGCGACACCCGTTTGGTTGAAAAGCCTTATGGCCGCTTGTTGTGGCAAGGGCTTCCCCCCTTTAAACGCACGCGCGTACTCGATGATGCCGTAAGGTTTTTAACCACAAAACGTCAACAAGCAGCACAAGCTAAACAATCAGTTGAAACGATTGATTAAAGTAAACGCATCGGGTTCCATTTACTGTATTTATCTGGAAAACCGTCTGCAATCAGTTTGGTGTTCGGAAAATTCGCCAACAATACGCGCTCTGAGTCTTGACTGAGTTCCGTTAGACCTAACTTTTTATAAGACATCATCATGATGTAGAGGGCAGATTCAGAAGCGGGTACACCCTCAAACTCAGTAATGACGTTTTGAGCCCGATTGATCGCCGCAACATAACCTTGTCGATCATAATAAAAACGGGCTAAATGAACCTGGTGATCGGCCATGATGTTAACCAACCAACTCATTCTTTTGCGAGCATCAGGCGCGTAGCGGCTATCAGGAAAACGTGTAATTAATGAATTAAAGGCCTCGTAAGAGTTGCGTAACGCTTGGGGGTCGCGTTCTGACGGGTCTTGTTGGGTGAAGCGAGAAAACACTGCACTGGGGGGCGTAAATAAAATCAGCCCCTTAAGGTAGAGCATATAGTCAGTACCTGGGTGATTGGGGTATTGCTGTTCAAAGCGGGCAATTGTGGCGAGCGCTTGTTCAGGTTCGTTTTGCTTCCATTGCACATAAGCTAAATTGATAAGCGATTGCTGGGCATACGGGCCAAATGGAAACCGCGCCTCAACAGCTGTAAAGCGGTCTGCTGCATCTTTGTAGTTGCCATCATTCATTTCAGCGCTGCCGTCTTGATACAGCTTTTCAACTGACCAATTTGCAGTCGGGTCAATATCTTGCCCCTTCGATGCACAACCGCTCAAAACAAGTAAACAGATTGAAAAAAATATAACTGTCGCAAAAGACGACTTAGAACGATTAGAAATTATCATTGGGGGCAAACTATTTAAAAAAGAGGATGTCACGCCATATCCCTTGGTGTTAGCATTTACACTTATTATAAGTTCACAAAGCGTAACGAACGTGGTTTCAGATAAAGAAGTGTCCAATGATGACGAAGCAACCCGTTTTGTCGTGCCCGAATCGCTTGCAGGTGGGCGGCTAGACAAGGTTTTAGCCACCCTTATGCCTGAGCATTCTCGTGGCCGTATTCAAAACTGGGTTGAAGCAGGTTATGTTGAGGTTAATCAACAACCCACTAAAATACGACACATTGCAAAATGGGGCGAAGTAATTTCAGTTTGGGCGCAACCCGCCCCTGAAGATTTGGCTTACAAGCCTGAAGACGTCGCGTTTGATGTGGTTAGTGAGTCGCCTACTTATATCGTTGTGCAAAAGCCTGTTGGCTTGGTCACCCATCCGGGTTCGGGCAATTGGGGCGGTACGTTACTCAACGGTTTGTTGTTTCGCTACCCAGAGTTAGCCAGTGTGCCGCGTGCCGGTATTGTGCATCGCCTTGATAAAGACACCTCGGGTCTCATGGTGGTGGCACGAACTGAAATTGCCCAAACACATTTGGTGAGGCAAATGCAGGCACGCAGTGTGAGCCGCACTTATGTGGCACTGGTGCATGGTCGCACGTTGCCCCAAGGCACCATTAACCGCCCAGTGGGTCGCGATCAACGTGTGCCAGTGCGTATGACCACTGAAAACCCCAGCGCACCGCGTGAAGCCATCACCCACTATACCTGTCGTCAAGCAGGGCATTACGACACGTTGGGGGTATCTGAATTGATTTGCAAACTTGAAACGGGCCGAACCCACCAAATTCGAGCACACATGGCTAGTTTGGGCCACCCTTTATTAGGTGACACACTATATGGTGGTCGTATGGTGGGCAGTATCAAACGGCAAATGTTGCATGCCTATTCTTTAGCATTTGACGACCCCCAAACTCAATCACGGCTTGCTTTTGAGTCATCTTTACCAGCTGATATGCAAGAAATAGTCGATACCACTGTTTGGAATCATGCCGTTTAATCTGCAGGTTATTCCGGTTGAGGGGTTGGGGCAATCCGTTGCGGGTTTTTGTACCACCCGTGAAGGCGGTGTGAGCGTCGAACCCTACCAATCGCTTAATTTAGGCCTTCATGTAGGCGATAACCCTCTGGCTGTTAACGCAAACCGCAATTTATTAAACACGGCCTTACCTAACCAACCTATTTGGCTCAACCAAGTGCATGGCACGAAAGTTTTTGAGGCCAATCAATGCTTGCATGCTGAAACTCAACAACCCGTGCCAACGGCCGATGCCGCCGTCACCACTCATATTGACTTGCCGTTAGCCATTTTGACCGCTGACTGTTTGCCAATCGTGATGACTGATAAAGCAGGTACGGTACTGGGGGTCGCGCACGCTGGTTGGCGCGGTTTGGCGCAGGGTGTGCTTGAGGCCACTTTGCAAACGATGCAGCAGGCAAGCCCTAGTTTGCACGACTGGACGGCATGGGTAGGTCCAGGTATTGGTCCATTGGCGTTTCAGGTCGGTCAAGAGGTGTATCAAACCTTCATTGATCAGCACGAAGCCGATCACGTTTTTTTTAAACCTGATACGCATCAACCTGGCAAATGGCTAGCCGACTTAGCGGGGCTAGCTGGGCAACGCTTGATACGGCTTGGGGCACAAAAGATTGTTCAAAGTCAACGTTGCACCTTTAACGAAAAAAACCATTTTTTTTCTTACCGTCGAGAAGGACAAACGGGTCGTATGGCAACCGTTGCATGGTTAACCCAACATTAATATAACGCTGACAACCTCCCCGTAATAAAGGTGCGAGTTTTACGTGCCAACTGATAAATCTAGGTGCGGTTTAGTCGAAAACTTAGAAGGTTTTACTGGTTTTCACCATTGACAACTATTAGCACTCAGCGCACGATCGAGCAAGGTGTTAAAGTTTAAAAAATGCTTCATTAGGTGAATGATTTGAGTACCTCAAAACCAACCCAGTGGCCAACGCCCTTAGGCCTCAGCAAAGAAGACGCGGCAACCATTCAAAACGAATTTATGGCTGAATGGCAAAAGCTTTCTCAGTCGGCAGCTCACGGCAAGGTTCCGCCTGTTGCCGACCGTCGATTCAAAGCAGAGGCTTGGGGTTCAAGCCCCATGCACTTAATGATGGCACATTTGTACCTGTTGTCTGGCGAAGCCATGCAAAAAATGGTTGACGTGGTGCAAGCCCCCTCAGACGTAAAAGATAAATTGAAGTTTTCTGTTATGCAGTGGGTTGATGCCATGTCACCTGCTAATTACTTAGCCACCAACCCAGAAGCTCAAAAGGCCTTGATTGATTCGGGTGGTGAAACCATGCGTACTGGCATGGAAAACTTTATGAAAGACCTCAAGAAAGGTCGTATCAGTCACTCTGATGAAAGTCAGTTTGAAGTGGGCGTGAGTTTGGCAAACACGGCTGGTCAAGTTGTGTTTAAAAATAAGTATTTTGAGCTCATTCAGTACGCGCCACAAACCGCTACCGTTTTTCAACGCCCCTTATTAATGGTGCCACCTTGCATCAACAAGTTTTACATTCTTGATTTACAACCTGAAAATTCGTTTGTTCGATACATGGTAGAGCAAGGTCATACGGTTTTTGTGATGGCCTGGCGCAACCCACTGGAAAGCGACAAAGATGGCATTCAAAAAGCTACCTGGGACGACTATCTGTCTGACGGCATTTTAAAAGCAGTTGAGGTCGTTTCTGACATTAGCGGTCAAAGCAAAATCAATGCACTTGGCTTTTGTGTCGGTGGTACCATGTTGGCCAGTGCCTTAGCGGTTGCCGCAGCCCGTAAAACCTACCCCGTAGCATCTGTCACCTTGCTCACAACTATGCTTGACTTTGAAGATGCCGGCGTCTTAGGTGTTTTTGTTGACGAGGCGCACGCCTCGCTTCGCGAGAAACAAATAGGTGAGGGTGGCTTAATGTCAGCCCGAGAGTTGAGCAATACATTTTCGTTCCTACGGCCCAATGAGCTCGTGTGGAATTATGTTGTTTCTAATTACCTCAAGGGCGAAACACCTGTTTCATTTGACTTGCTTTACTGGAATGGCGACGGTACAAACTTGCCTGGCCCTTTCTTTACTTGGTATTTCCGCAACATGTACCTTGAAAACAAATTATGCATACCCAAAGCTTTGACCTGTTTAGGGCAAAAGGTAGATTTGGGGTCTATTAAAACGCCAACTTATTTATACGCTTCACGTGACGACCACATTGTGCCTTGGCGTTCAGGTTACAAATCATCTGGTTTACTCAAAGGTGTAAATCGTTTCGTTTTGGGGGCTTCAGGCCATATTGCTGGTGTCATTAATCCACCTGAAAAAAATCGTCGTAACTATTGGGTTGCTGACAACCAAGCTGCAGGCGCTAAAGCCAGAAGTGCTGAAGATTGGTTTGATTCAGCTACTGAAGTGCAGGGCAGTTGGTGGCCCGACTATACCGCTTGGCTGGCTGATTTTGGTGGCAAAAAGGTTAAGGCTTCGGCCGTGTTTGGTAACGCTGAACATAAACCAACCAATGCTGCACCAGGCACTTACGTTAAAGTGCGAGCAGAATAAATTTTTATAACCCTCAGTATTTATTACCCTTACAAAGCGTATAAAAAATACGTTTAAAAACAACTAAAGGAGATTTAAACATGACAAATCGAGTCGCATACGTAACCGGTGGTATGGGCGGAATTGGAACAGCAATCTGTCAAAAACTTGCTAAAGAAGGTATGACGGTTATTGCGGGTTGCGGCCCAAGTCGTGATTTTAACCAGTGGTTAGACCAACAGTCGGCTTTAGGTTACAAATTTTACGCATCAGTTGGCAATGTGAGTGACTGGGAATCAACGGTTGAAGCTTTTAAAAAAGTCGTCAGTGAGCATGGCCCAGTTGAAGTGTTAGTGAACAATGCGGGTATTACCCGTGACGGTATGTTTCGCAAAATGACACTAGACGATTGGCGTGCCGTGATGGACACAAATTTGAACAGTATGTTCAACGTGACCAAACAAGTTCTAGATGGAATGGTCGAGCGGGGTTGGGGTCGTATCATTAACATCAGCTCTGTTAACGGGCAAAAAGGCCAGTTTGGTCAGTCTAACTATGCCACTGCTAAAGCCGCAATTCATGGTTTTTCAATGTCGCTCGCACAAGAAGTAGCCAGTAAAGGTGTTACTGTTAACACTGTTTCCCCAGGTTATATTGGCACTGACATGGTTCGTGCCATTCGACCAGACGTACTTGAAAAAATTATTGCTACGATACCTGTTAAACGTTTAGGTGAACCGTCTGAAATTGCATCAATCGTTGCTTGGATAGCTTCTGAAGATGCGGGCTTTTCAACTGGTGCAGACTTTTCTCTGAATGGTGGTTTGCATATGGGATAAATACCAAGTTCGGGGGAGCTTGTGATTTTAAAAATATAATTATTGGAAATTAAATGACAGATGCTACGGCTGATTCATCACAGCGGTTAATTAAGAAATATCCTAATCGCCGTTTGTATGACACCAAGACCAGTGCTTATATTACGCTGGCCGATGTTAAAAAGTTAGTGGTTGAAAATGAATCATTTAAAGCCGTTGACGCAAAGTCGGGTGAAGACCTCACCCGTAGCATTTTGTTACAAATTATCTTAGAAGAAGAAAGTGGGGGTGTACCCATGTTTTCTTCTGCCATGCTTTCGCAAATCATTCGTTTCTATGGTGGTTCTATGCAAGGCATCATGGGTTCTTATCTCGAAAAAAACATTCAAGCATTTAAAGAGATTCAAGATCGTATGACTGAACAATCGGCAAACACATACGGTAACCAGTTCGGGCCTGAGGCCTGGACGCAATTTATGAATTTGCAGTCACCCATGTTGCAAAATGTCATGAACAATTATGTTGATCAAAGCAAAAACTTGTTTGTACAAATGCAAGACAAAATGCAAGACCAAACACGCAACATTTTTACGGGTTTTCCGTTCAAGCCAAACGAATAATATGTGCTCTGGTGCGTAAGCGATGGAGTCACATCAGACGCTTCCCTATTTCAGAGAAATTGTTCTATTTCTCGTTTTCGCTGGCGTTTTAATTCCACTTTTAGGTAAATGGCGTGTCAATCAAGTGCTGGGCTTTTTGGCGGCTGGTGTGTTGGTCGGGCCCTTTGGTGCGGGAAGCCTGAGCCAGCAATGGCCATGGATGGCTTGGTTCACATTTCCGCGTCAAGAGTCTGTTGCGTCGCTTGCCGAATTGGGTGTCATTTTTTTAATGTTCACCATCGGTTTAGAACTTTCATTTAAGCGGCTCATCACACTACGGCATTGGGTGTTCGGTGTGGGCTTGTTGCAAATGAGCCTGACAACGATAGTGTTGGCTTTGTTTTGTGAACTGGTTGGCTTGACTTGGCCTAATGCCATTATGGTTGGTTTGATTTTATCGTTTTCGTCAACGGCTGTTGTGATGCAAGTGTTGAGGCAGCGTAACGAATTGTCTACGCCAATGGGTCGCTCAGTCTTTTCAATATTACTCATGCAAGACTTGGCTGTGGTGCCGCTATTGCTCATGGTGGGCATGCTGGGTGCGAGTGCGCAACAGCAAACCGATATGGTGCAGTGGTTCAGTACCCAAGGTTTGCTGTTTCAAATGTTGTTGGCTCTTGTTAAGGCAGCCGTTGCAGCCGGTATTATTTATTTTCTAGCCCGCAAAGTGCTACGACCTCTTTTTTTCTGGCTGGGTTCTGAGGGCAGTACAGACTCATTTGTAGCGCTTACCTTATTGGCAACGCTGGGTATTTCAGCTTTAACTTGGCTGGTTGGCCTGTCTTTAGCCATGGGGGCATTATTAGCCGGTTTACTGTTAGCTGAAACAGAGTTTCGCCACCGTGTTGCCTTAACCATCGAACCCTTCACCGGCTTGTTGTTAGGCTTGTTTTTTATGTCGGTTGGCATGGGCGTTAACTTAGTCGAACTCTTGGGTAATTTGCCTGAAATTTTAATGTTGTCTGTACTGCTGATGGTTAGTAAATCTGTCATTGCTACTTTGGCTCTGAAAATTGGCGGTATGCGTTGGGCATTAGCCATTGAGGGTGGGGTTTGGTTAGGTCAAGGTGGCGAGTTTGCTTTTGTAATGATTGCGGCTGCTACAGCCAGCGGTTTTTTAAACCCGGAGCTGGGACAATCTTTAATGTTGTTGGTCGCGATATCTATGTTTTTAACGCCATTGGCCGGTAGGCTGGGCCGTTTAATGGCTCGAAAGATTGAGCATCGTTTTCCTCCTCCAGACGATTTGACTGCACCGAATGCTTTGAAGGGTGAGCAAAAAGGTCACATGATTATCATAGGTTTTGGGCGGGTGGGGCAAGCGGTAGTCGATGCGCTTGAAAGTCAAAATATTCCTATACTGATCATTGATCGCGATATTAATTTAGTTCGAAAATTTGCAGGTCAGTATCCTATTTTTGTGGGCGATGTGGCACACGACAACTTGTTGACTAAACTTTCGCCAGAGCGAGCAATTGGTGTGGTACTAACGCTTGACCACACTAAAGCATCTTTAGGTGCTTTGGCCTACATTAGGCGGTTTTATCCGAAATTGCCAGTCATTGCGCGTGCGCGCGATGAAGGCCATGCGAAATTGTTATACGCAGCGAAGGCGACCGCAGTTGTGCCTGAAACACTTGAGGCCAGTTTGCAGCTTTCGAGCTTGACGTTAGAGGCCGCAGGCATACCCGAAGACGCCGTTTTGCAATGGGCTGCAAATAGACGTGAAATGCGTTACGCCTTATTTAGAAGCCAGAAAAATAGCGGGGTCGACTCGGGCGTTGTTTAAGCTTACATTCCAGTGCAAGTGTGGGCCTGTTGAGCGGCCTGTTGAGCCCACTTTACCAATGACGTCATAGCGACTCACGTAATCGCCAAGCTTTCTGTCAATGCTTGATAAGTGACAAAACATGCTGATTAAACCAGAGCCGTGATCAACAAAAACCGTGTTGCCATTAAAGAAATAGTTTCCCACCAAAATGATGCGGCCCGATGCGGGCGTTTGTACAGGTGTACCTTTTGGTACGGCGAAATCTAAACCTGAATGTGGGTTGCGCGGTTCACCGTTGAAAAACCGTTTCAAACCAAAGGGGCTTGATAGACGCCCTTTAACAGGCGGATCAAATAAAACATTAGAGGGATCTGCGTTTGAAAAGGTTGCGTAAGCTTCATTTTGTAACGCTGACTCCTGGCGAATGCGGGCTAAATCGTCAGGGTTGGGGTTGACCTGACGCTTATTCTTGAGTGTGATGTGTTGGGCTGGGTAGGTTTTATCGCGCACTTCAAACGCACCCAGAGCCGACAGCTGCCCTGCCTCGGCTTGCATCTGTTTAAGAACAGATTGAATATTGGGCTTGTGTTCAAGCGCCAAGTCAGTTTTTTCAGGTTCTTGATCAACAAAAGACAATTGATATGCACCAGGCAGCGTATTAAGTGACAAGCCAACCAAGGCGTACCATTTGTTTTGATGAGCTAACACCAAAACATCTGAACCCTTGAATGTTGCACGTGGGGCTTCTTTGGCGAAGCCTAATGGGACCACCGCCACACCGCCCGGCACAGCTTGATTAAGTTGTTTGATGGCTTGTGCTGAAAGAGGTGAGGCCTTACCAGTTGAGGCGCTTGCAGACGAGGCGTTGGAAACTGTTGAGCGCACAGCCCAACTTTGTTGGTGAGGAATCAGGGCTAAACCGAACCACCCTGCACACGCTAAAAGTGCCTGACGCCGACTTAAAACGGTAGGAAGTATTGAACGGGGTCGTCTGGACATGGGCCAAGTTTGCAAACCATCACGCTGCTAACGGTGTTGGCTAAGCTTAAAATTAAGAATAAAGAAATAATCAAAACGGCAATCCAACCTAAACGTTGGAGTCTCGGTGTAGAAAAGTGCTTATGATCGACACACAGCATGATCGATGTGAATGCAATTACCATCACAAATGAAATAAAGCCCCAAGTATAAAAATGCAAACCTAAAAATGGTGAACCATAGCCCGTATCACCAGGGGCAATGTGCAAGAGCACTTGTCTCAAAGATGTGCCTGCACCTGCTAGCGCACCAATAATTGCCATGGCGTAGTGAATGGTTGAGGGCCCAAACTGAGCGTTCATCATAAAACCCATACCCACTAAAATGAGCCCAAGTCTTTGTAATTGGCATAAGGGGCAGGGCAGTTCGTGAAATGCTATTTGGTAAAAAAAAGCAATTAATAACGAAAAGCTAATACCCAACAATGCTAGTAGATTAAGTGAGTAAGATAATCGATGCTCAACGGGGGTTGCATGGGTTAATTGACTAAACATACTGAAACCTCAATAAAACTGTCATGATCATGTTTGAATGCATATTTGAATTTAGCTTTAAACATTAGAGTGAAATATTAAGGGTGCCAGTCATGTGGTATGACATCCAACCCAACATGATCACTATCGTGATAACCCAAACACCAATAGCTGACGCACGTTTGCCTTTCATGGCTAAAACAATACCAATAAAGGCGGTTAAAAAAGGTAACATCATGATCATGTTGCTGTCTCCATGCTTTTATACGGTTACTGTATCACGCTGAATCTTTTTTTTCAGTATGGCATCAAAGGTTTAGGCTCATGTCATAAGCTTAAACTTAAGTTCAAGTTCATGTTCAAGTAAATGTTCATGCTCCTGTTCAAGAGACGTGCAAGTTAAGGTCAAAGTTAAATTTAAAGATTGGCTTAGTTTTTGATAATATTTAATTTTTAGCTTAATTTTAGCGTGGCTTCAATCGGGTCGCCAACTTTCACGATGTGACCCGCCCCTTGCGTGACAATAGCGTTCATTGCAAAACAAATTTCATCATTCATCGATATTAATCGTCTGTACCCTGCCAGCGTATCGTTGACTTCGGGCGAACTGATGGCTGTGAAAGGGTTTATATTGGGTACGGCACATCGCGTGCACGGTTTAACCATACTGATCATAACGGGGCCATTGCTTGAGTGAATGGTTAAGCTTTCAATAGAGTCTTCTTCATGGGGCTGTAAACCTGCCAAAATAATATTGGATCGAAAACGTAGTGCGTCAACAGGCTCGTGCCCAACCTCTGCCAGTCGGTCGTTCAAAGCGGTCATAGATGCTTGGCTTAATATGTTTAGGCCGTAGCCATCGCTAAACCAATTAGAGGTTCGCGGTAACGTTGTACCCTTTAAATTAGCGCTTCTTGGGTGCTCAGCATGCGCTTGAACCAACCGAAAGCTTTTACCTGGAACATCTAAGTATTGAGTCACCCATTTTGCAGAGACCTCGCCACAGTCGAGTGCAGTGACTGAGTCGCGCCACACTTGAACTGTTAGAGTGTTTGGCGTGTGGGGGCTGTGTGTTTGTGCCCAGGGAACTAAAAGCTCTGTTTGATTGGGGGCGTTTAAAATTAAGCCTTTATCGCTGGCTTGTGCCAAGATCCATACCAAATGGGGAATTTGACGTTGCGTGATGAAATGCCCTGATTCGTCAATAATTAACCATTGCCGATCGTGCTGCAACCCAACACTTGTGATGATAGACTCAGTGAGTAAATTACCTGCCACGCCTTTAATGGGAAATTGATAAAGCGCTTGAATCGTACCGGTTAGATCGACCTGCATGGTATGTTGAACCTCTTGCATTAAATGTCACGTTAGTTTGTTGGGTAATATGGCAAAGTAGTAGCTTAGCGTTGTAGGTCAGAGCAGATTTGATAGTTCTTGTTCAACAAGTTCGCCGCTTAGTCATGATGTCATATTTTTGCGTGAGCGGTAAAGACGGTTTGAAAAAGTATTAGAGCGAGTTGAGAGCATCGCCATAACTGCTTAGAATAGTGTTTGTTAATAGTTTTTTGTAGTTTTTTTTTGGGGTTATACGTTATGCCATCATTTGATGTTGTTTCAGAGGTTGATAAGCACGAGCTCACCAATGCCGTTGATCAAGCCAATCGAGAGCTATCGACTCGTTTCGATTTTAAAGGTACTGAAGCCAAGTTTGAACTCGACGAGTTTGTGGTAACACAAGTGGCATCAAGTGTTTTTCAACTCAAGCAAATGACCGACATTCTTCGTGCACGTTTAAGCGCACGTCAAATTGATACTCGGTGTCTTGATATGGCTGACCCACTTGAAAACGTCAGTGGCGCGCGTCAAAAAATAACGATTAAACAAGGGCTTGAACAAGCATCCTCTAAAAAGCTTATCGCCGCCATTAAAGAGGCAAAGTTAAAAGTCGAAACGCAAATTAACGGTGACAAGTTACGGATTACCGGTAAAAAACGAGACGACCTTCAAGCGACGATGGCGGTTCTTAAAAAAGTAGACATCGAATTGCCTTTGCAATTCGATAACTTTCGTGACTAATCTGATTGGGTTTATGTTTGCAGGCACCGCGGAGTTAATTGGTGATAGTTAAGTTGATGGTTTAACTCGGCAGTGGTTATGAAAGATGCGGGCTAGCTAAAAATACCTTTATCGCTGATTACTGCGTACACCGTCAAAAAGCTTAGTATGACCAGCCGGTTGGCAACGCCAGTACTGTGGAGGTGCTTCAACTTGTGCCCCCAAAGCGGCAGCGGCATGCCATGGCCAGCGGGGGTTATACAAAATACCCCGTGCTAATGCAACCAAATCTGCTTTACCTTCTTGCAAAATAGCCTCAGCTTGTAAGGGGTCGTTAATTAAACCCACCGAAATAATGGGCATGTGTTTGACATGCGATTTAATTTCTTGCGCTAAATGTACTTGATAACCAGGCCCGATTGGAATTTTTTGTTGGGTTGAAACGCCGCCGCTTGATACGTGTAAGAAATCACAGCCCATGTCTTCAAGTTTTTGAGCCATGATGTTGCTTTCAGCTACCGTCCACCCGCCTTCAACCCAATCACAAGCTGATAATCGCACGCCCAGTGCGATGTGTTGAGGTATCGCAGCCCTAACTGCTTCAAACACCGATAAAGGAAAGCGCATACGGTTTTCAGAGCTGCCGCCAAACTCATCGGTACGTTGATTTGAGAGGGGGGACAGAAACTGATGAAATAAATAACCGTGCGCACAATGAAGTTCAATGCCATCAAAACCAATATTAGTTGCACGTTTAGCGGCCAATACAAATGCTTCTTTTATTCGCTCTAAGCCTGCAGCATCTAATTCAATAGGGGGGCGCTCATCAGCGCCATGGCTGATTGCGCTTGGGGCAACCGTTTCCCAGCCTCCGTTTTCGAAAGATATGAGTTTGCCTGATTCCCAGGGCTTATGGCTCGAACCCTTGCGCCCAGCGTGTGACAACTGAATAAATAGTTTGGTCGAGGCGATGGGTCTGATGGTGTCAATCACGTTTTTAATCGCAGTGGCGTGTTGGTCACTCCATAAACCAAGACAGCCATCAGAGATACGGCCAATCTTTTCGACTGCAGTGGCTTCAACAATAAGCGCTGCCGCACCTGAAAGGGTTAGGTTGCCTAAATGTATCAAATGCCATGGGCTGGCTAAGCCATTCTCTGACGAGTATTGGCACATTGGGGCAATAACAATACGATTATTGAGCTTGACGGGCCCCAACTGAATTTCTGAAAAAAGCATGCTCATATCAATTACCCTTGTTTTAGTTGTGTGGTTGGAAAAAGTTGACACATGAAAGTGCCTTATAAAATGTCAGTTTCTTAATTTACAACGAATGATGTTTACATTTTTAGATATTCAAAAAATGTTATTGTTAGGTTTGAAAAGTGTGTTTGATGCACACTTAATTATTTGGAGTCTGATGTTATGAATATTCGTTCATTTTTTACGGCTACAGTTTTGGGCTTAGCCCTAGTTACAGGTGCTACACACGCTGCTGATGCAAAAAAACAGGTTGGCGAAGTTTCTATTAATGAGACTCAATTTGGCTTCATTATCGGCGGCAGCGTGGGTGGTGGCAAATTGAATTTTAATGGTAAAAATTACACTTTCAAAATTGGTGGCTTAAGCTTGGGCGCCAATATTGGTATTTCAAAAATGTCAGCTACTGGTGGCGTTTATGATTTAACTAACATTTCAAAATTTCCTGGTACATACGTCAAGCTTGACGGTAGCGTGGCTTTAGGTGGTGGCGTGGGCAACATGACCTTAAAAAATGAGCATGGCGTGATCATGTCTTTGAAAGGCACAACCGAAGGTCTACAGTTGAACGTTAGTGCAAGTGGCGTGCAAGTGACGCTTGAGAAGTAATGAAGAAATGACTAGTTATTACAATAATCAGTTTAAGATAGCCTCTCAAGTATTTTTCTTAAACAGCTTTTGAATGTTGATTGAAGTCTAGTTATTAATATAAGTTTTTAGTAAAAAAGCGATATGGTTATGTGCAAATAACGCCGAGTTAAGCACACCCATATCGTTTTTTATTTTTATAGTCACCATTCTTTACGATCAAAGTCTTCAGTCTGTTAAAACCTATTTTTAATAAGGAATTTATGCCAAGCGAGTTAAAAAGGCATTAATTTCATTAATTAAAGATTTAATATCTAACTTGCGAGACGCTATGAACCAGTTACGTAAATCTGCAGATCGCGGCCATTTTGATCATGGTTGGCTCAAATCACAACATAGTTTTTCATTCGGTGAGTACCGAGATCCTAAATTCATGGGATGGGGTAACTTACGCGTTATTAATGAAGATTATATTGAGCCCGGTATGGGTTTTGGTACGCATGGCCATCGTGATATGGAAATTGTGACCTACGTATTGTCGGGTGCGTTAGCGCATCAAGATAGTTTGGGTAATGTTGAAAGCATACCGCCTGGTGATGTACAAAGAATGAGCGCTGGAACAGGTGTGCGCCATAGTGAATTCAATCACGCTAAAGGCCAACAGACGCATTTACTACAAATTTGGATCGAGCCCAATGAAATCGGTGTTGAGCCAAGTTACGAACAAATACCGATTCAGCCAGAGCGTAAACGAGGGGCATTAACGCTAGTTGCAGCCCCTTGGTCAACGAAACAAGAAAATAGCGATGCAAGTTTTGTAAAAATGCATGCAGACGCCAGTATTTACGCGGGTTATTTTGATGGTGAGGAGAGCGCGCAACTCGACTTAAACCCTGCCAGAAAAGCTTATGTACATGTTGTCGAGGGTAACATTCGAGTCAATGGGGTTGAGCTCGAAACAGGTGATGCACTGTTGATTCAAGAAGAAAAAATGCTTGATATCAAACAGGGTGTTGAGGCTGAAATTTTAGTTTTTGATTTGTCAGCGTAATACCTTTCAGATGTCTGCGCAGGTGCTACGGTGACTTTTCGATACCAAAAAAAGTCACTTGCATAGCCTTATTTCTAATTGGTAAAAGATCTTGATACTGTGGGCTGTGCGCCCAATAATTGGCTTTTTCAACCGTATCAAATCTAACCTCCACATACGAGTCAAACAACTCGCAATTCAATTCGTTCCAAATAGGTTTGAAAGTTTGGCCTCGAGCCGTTACGGTACCGCCAAATAACTCAACGGTTTGACCGACTTTTGATAAATAATCAGTTAATGAGCGTTGATCAAGTGACTTGATCAAACCGATAAAAGTAACCATGTCTAATTCCTTGTATCGACTGCGTGCCGTTCATGTGCGTGCAGCTCATTTATGACGCGCAGCTTAAGATTAAAATTAATAAATCTTAAGCTACAAATGCGCCATGTCAAATAAATTTCAAATTTCGTTCGTTGATTACGCATTAGCACGTGATCAAGCTGCCTTAACATTCATACTCAATATGTATGCTTGCGACCCTATGGGCGGTGGTGAAGCCTTACCATTAGAGGTGTTGGAAAGGCTTTGTTCTGATCTGGCTGATATACCAGGTGCGGTGTCATGGTTGGCATGGCAGGGTGATCAGGCGATTGGGTTACTCAACGCTTTCAAAGGTTATTCTACGTTTAAAGCTCAGCCTCTGATGAATATTCACGATATTGCTGTGCACCCTGACTTCAGAGGGCAGGGGGTTGGGCAGCAATTAATTCACGCCTTGCAGCAATATGCCCAGTCACAGAATTGCTGCAAAATCACGCTTGAAGTCTTGACGGGCAACGTACTCGCTCGGCAGGTCTATCTGAAGGCAGGTTTTGAAGAGTATGCCCTTGACCCAACCATGGGCACAGCAAACATGATGCAAAAGTGGCTTGGGTAAAATGCGACCTAAATGCTTACTATCGAAATTACCCCTCATGTTACTGGGGCATACTGTTCATTAACGTATGATGGGTGTTTAATCAGGCACAATTTGATTTCAATTACAGTATGCGAGATTCTTTAATTGATAATTTTTTATCGTAACGTGTTTGGCCTAAAATTTTAATTGTTGATTTGTGTAAGTGACACATTTAACGGAGCTTTCTGCATGACCGATCAAGTAAATGACCTCAACCAAAGCGAGCACAAGCATGATGATGTTGCTGCGCCTGATCAGGGTCGCCCAATGTCTGTTGTGATTCGTGAGCGAATCCAGAAGTCTCGTAAACGCTTTCATGCAAATGATAATATTTCTGCATTTATTGAACCTGGCGAGCTTGAGGTTTTGCTTGACGAAGTTGAACAAAAGATGGCTGGCGTACTTGAAAGCCTAGTCATAGATACTGAGGGTGACCACAACACTCAAGGTACCGCTCGTCGTGTGGCAAAAATGTACTTGAAAGAAGTGTTTGGGGGACGCTACGCGGCACAGCCAGCCATAACCGAATTCCCCAATGTAGAGCACCTTAACGAACTCATGATTGTGGGGCCGATCACTGTGCGCAGCGCGTGTAGTCATCATTTCTGCCCAGTCATCGGTCAAGTGTGGGTAGGCATTATGCCTAACGAGCACACCAACGTCATTGGCTTATCAAAATACGTACGTTTGGCGGAATGGATCATGAGTCGCCCTCAAATACAAGAAGAAGCCGTCGTTCAGCTAGCTAATTTGATTCAAGATAAAACCCAACCTGATGGTTTAGCCGTTGTAATGAGTGCAACCCATTACTGCATGTCATGGCGGGGTGTGAAAGATATGGGTAGCCGCATGATCAATTCAGTGATGCGTGGTAGCTTTTTAAAAGACCCTAATTTACGTCGTGAATTTTTATCGCTCTTACCGCGTGAGGAAAAATAATGCTTGTTCGCCTACTTTACGTTAGCCGTGCCGTTGATCAAAATTCAGGTAAGCCTGCCAATCCTGAAGTGCCCTTAGCGGAAGAAAGTGAATCCATTATGTCTTCCTCTCGCAGCTATAACATGAGCAATGGCATAACAGGCATTCTTTGTTATGGTGGGGGTATTTACCTTCAAGCCATTGAAGGCGGGCGTACCGAAGTTAATAAATTGTATAACCATATTATTCGTGATACACGCCACACCGATGTAGTGTTGTTGCATTATCAAGAAATACGTGAACGTCGATTCAGTGGCTGGACAATGGGGCAAGTTAACTTATCTAAATTAAATACATCTATCGTTTTAAAGTATTCAGAGCGACCCGAGCTCGACCCTTATTCAGTTTCAGGTGATGTGTCGATGGCGTTGCTTGAAGAGTTGATGTTGACTGCTTCAATTATTGGTCGGGCTTAAATATGGTGCGGCTCAGTCAACTCGATATTCAGTCTTTAATGACTCAACTCGACCCTGCTTGGAAAATGGTGCCGGGCCAAACTGAATCAACTGATTCGATACAAGCACAATTTAAATTTAAAAACTTTACCTCTGCGTTTGCATTCATGACCCGCGTCGCAAAAGTCGCTGATGACATGAATCACCACCCCGAATGGTTCAACGTTTATAACCGTGTTGACATTACCCTACGTACCCATGATGCCGGCGGAATCACTCAGCTTGACTTTGATTTGGCAAACGCAATTGATCAATTGGTCTAGTCTTTTAAAAAGTGATTTCGCAACTAACTTACAACTAACTTACAACTAACCTGCAACTAACCTGCAACTAACCTGCAACTAACCTGCAACTAACCTGCAACTAACCTG
>CALBMZ010000155.1 GCA_937896225.1 uncultured Alcaligenaceae bacterium
AATTGCTTGACATGTATTTTCAGAAGTTTAAAATAGTATTTGTGCAGTGCAACATTTAAATTTCTGGAGAATTACTATGACCACATTACCTAAAGATGTATTAGACAACCAAAAAGTCGCCCTTGAATCATTAATGGCATTTCAAACAAGCGTTTTTACCGGCTTCGAAAAACTCGTTGACTTAAACTTGAAAGTCATGAAAGCCAGCATTGAAGAATCGTCACAGAAAGCTCAAGATGCAATGGGCATCAAAGACCCACAAGAAGTGGTGGCTATGTCTTCATCAATGGTTCAGCCTTCAGCTGAAAAAGCAATGGCTTACAGCCGTCACGTTTATGATATCGTTTCAGGTGTTCAAGCTGAATTGAGCAAAATGGCGGAAGGCAAGTTAGCTGAAAGCCAAAAATCAATGCACGAAGCTGTCGAGCAATTTACACGTAATGCACCACAGGGTTCAGAAGGCGCCGTTGCCATGTTGAAGTCTTCAATGGCACAAGCCGGCGCAGCCTACGACAGCATGACAAAAGCTGCTAAACAAGCCGCTGATGTAGCTGAGAAAAACGTAACTGCTGCTGCGAACGCTACGTTCAAAGCTGCAACCGACGCGGCTGATGCCGCTGGTAAAACAGCACGCGCCACTCGTACCAAAGCTTAATTAATAACTAAGCCCGCAAGATAAAAAAGACCGCTTCGGTGGTCTTTTTGTTTTGTTGCGCCCGTCTTCGCTACAAGATTAATTTCAACAACTTATTCACGCATTCATCAATTTGATCGATTGTTGTGCCATTCATGGCAAAATCTGGCTTCTTCGGCGCTTCATACGGGCTATTGATGCCCGTCATATTGGGTATGCTGCCTGAACGCGCTTTTTTGTATAAGCCTTTGACGTCTCGTTGTTCACAAACCTCAAGTGACGTGTCAACGTAAACTTCAATAAAGTTCTCTGGGCCAATTAATTCTTTTGCCATGTCGCGCTCTTGACGAAACGGTGAAATAAATGCAGTCATCACAATCATGCCTGCATCTACCATCAGTTTGGCGACTTCAGCAATACGACGAATGTTTTCGACACGATCGGCATCGGTAAAGCCAAGATCTTTACTTAAACCCTGCCGAATGTTGTCACCATCTAAAATATAGGTACGTTGGCCAATAGCGTGAAGCTTGATTTCTAGTGCATTGGCCAAGGTTGACTTGCCTGAGCCCGATAACCCTGTAAACCACAACACTTTACCTTTGTGACCATTCAGACGTTCGCGGTCTGCCTGCGTGATGGTGAGTGATTGTTTGTGTACATTTTGTGCGCGACGCATACTGTGGCTGATCATGCCAGCACCCATGGTGGCATGGGTGAAACGATCAACTAATATAAAGCTGCCCAGCGTTTGGCATGAGGTGTAACGGTCAAACACAATAGGTTTTGAGGTGGCAAGGGTGCAAAGTGCGATGTCATTAAGTTGCAATTGTGTTGCCGCTTCATGGGCCAAAGTGTTGATATCTATGCGGTGCTTGATTTGTGTAATAGATGCGGTGGCCCATTGCGTGGCCAGTTTAAGGTCGTAGTTTCGCCCGGGTAACCCCGCATCGGTGTGCAACCATACAAGCGTGGCTTCAAACTGATCGGTCATCTCTAAGGGTGAGTCGGCGCTTGACATGACATCACCACGAGACGCATCAATTTCACAGTCGAGTGTGAGCGTAATGGCTTGGCCAGCTTTGGCGGCTTGCAGTGGCCCGTCCAGGGTGACAATTTCATCAACTTGGGCAGTTTGGCCCGAGGCTGTCACACGAATGGTGTCACCCACTGAAACTGTGCCTTGTGCAACGGTGCCACTAAACCCTCTAAAGTTCGAATCAGGTCGATTTACCCATTGAATAGGGAACACGAATGCTGAGCCAATGTTAACTGTATGAAACGTATCAACGGTTTCTAAATACCCCATCAACGTCGGCCCCGTATACCAAAGCATATTCTGTAATCGTTGAGTGATGTTGTCGCCCTTAAGGGCGCTCAAAGGTATGGGGGTGACAGAAGCAAACCCGAGCGGTTTGGCAAACTCTTCAAATGTTTGACATATTCTTTCATACGCATTGGCATTGAAATCAATCAGATCCATCTTATTGATCGCCAGCACGACATGGCGAATACCAACCATTGACGTTAAAAAGGCGTGGCGTTTTGTTTGAGTCAATAAGCCTGCGCGGGCATCAACCAATAATACAGCGACCTCAGCTGTTGAGGCACCCGTGACCATATTGCGCGTGTATTGTTCGTGCCCAGGGGTATCGGCCACAATGAATTTGCGTCTAGAGGTGGAAAAAAAACGGTAGGCCACATCAATCGTAATGCCTTGTTCGCGTTCTGCGGCTAGGCCATCCACCAACAAGGCAAAGTCAATCTCTTGCCCTTGTGTACCGTATTTCTTAGATTCATTTTGTAGGGCAGCCAGTTGGTCATCAAATAGTTGTTGGGCTTCCCAAAGCAGGCGACCAATGAGCGTGCTTTTGCCATCGTCAACGCTGCCGCAGGTGATGAATCTCAACAGATCTTGTTGGTGTTGCTCAGCTAAAAAAGCTTCGATGGTTACTGGTTTGTGTGGTGCTTGTGTACTGGTCTGATAGTTGTCTTTAGTTTTTTTGGGTTTGGCAGCCATTAGAAATATCCCTCTTGTTTTTTCTTTTCCATACTGGCTGAGGCATCACTATCAATCGCTCGGCCTTGGCGCTCAGAGTTTCGGGCATGAATGAGTTCTAAGATGATTTCAGGTAGATTTGAAGCTGTTGACTCAATGGCACCCGTTAGTGGGTAGCACCCTAGGGTTCTAAAGCGTACGCTTTTTTCCACAATTTCTTCATCAGGCAAGATTCGAAATCGACTGTCGTCAACCATCAACAGCATGCCATTGCGCACAACAACCGGGCGTTTTTTTGCAAAATACAAAGGTACTACGGGTATCTGTTCATGGTGAATGTATTGCCAAATATCAAGCTCGGTCCAGTTCGACAAGGGGAATACGCGCAGACTTTCACCTTTACTGATTTTGTTGTTGTACAGGTTCCACAGTTCTGGGCGTTGTTCCTTAGGGTCCCATCGATGGTTAGCGGTTCTGAATGAAAAAATACGTTCTTTAGCGCGTGATTTTTCTTCATCGCGTCGTGCGCCGCCAAAAATCACATCGAACTGATGTTGATTCAGCAGCTGCTTGAGGCCTTCGGTTTTAGTGATGTCGGTATGAAGCGCAGAGCCATGATCAAACGGATTAATGTTTTTTTCGATCGCTTCAGGGTTAATGTGCACCATCAATTCCATGCCACTCACACGAGCCATGTGTTTACGAAAGAGGTACATCTCTTGAAACTTCCAGCGGGTATCAATGTGCGCGAGCGGAAAAGGCGGTGGGGCGGGGTAGAACGCCTTGCGAGCCAGGTGCAACATGACCGAGCTGTCTTTGCCAAGTGAGTAAAGCATGACAGGGTTTTCTGCCTCGGCAATTGCTTCACGAATAATATGAATGCTTTCTGCCTCTAGACGCTTGAGGTGTGGTGTGAGTGGTGAGCGTTCGCGGACGTTTTCGTGCAAAGTCAATATTGGTGGATAAGCGTTCGGGTGTAGGGTAATGTGTGCGTCAAGTGCAAATTGAGTCGTTTGAGGTAACTCTCTAAGTAAGCCAACCAAAGCGCCGTGTGGAAAAACGGCAATATCTTTGTCAAGGTGTTCTTGTAAACGATTTAAAGCTTGTAGCGTTTCAGTCTGGGTTTGATTTAACTTCGATTTCTCAACTGTGACGTCGTTTATTGATTCACTTGTCTGAAAGGCTGGATCACCATCATTACGTAAAGGCACCCAGTAGCGTCCACCCCGAGCATCATTCGCATGCAAAGCGATACGACCATTTGGCCAAGTATAAAGTTGTACAAATAAAACAAGTTTGCGTTGGCCACGTGATTTTTCTAAAGCCCAACTTAAAACCACTTGATTGAGTGAGCGATTGAGCTCATCTTTTAGGGTGTCAGCTTTGAGTGCTGGGGGTAACACTAAAAGCTCGTGAAGCCGCCTTTCTGCTGTACGTTTGGTATCAGCTTCCCCTAGTTCTTTAAGGTGCTCAAAGGCAATTTCTGTATTCCAGACTCGGTCATCGTCTAACCCTAAAAGCATGACTGCACCCTTTGTTTACCTAAAACAGTTGTCGCAATTTGTATTTATTGATTGATGATCTTTATTTATCTTAGAATAATACAATAATTATATTTATTTTCTATAAATAATCATAATGCGACAAGTTATAAACTCAATGAGTGGCTAAGGTAAAAAAATAGGCTTGTTTAAATTTGCTTTGAAATTTGGCTTTAAAACAGGCCTGTAATGCCTGATT
>CALBMZ010000156.1 GCA_937896225.1 uncultured Alcaligenaceae bacterium
TAGTCTTAATTAATAGGTTGTTCAAGTATGGTCGCCATTATTTTGATTGCTCACACCCCACTTGCTTCGGCTTTAAAAGCAGTCAGTGAGCATGTGTTGGGTTCTATTGAATCTTTTACTGCCATAGATATATTGCCCGACCAGTGCGCGGCTGATTACGCTCAATCAATATCTACATTAATTACTGAAGCCGACTTGGGTGATGGTGTATTAGTGCTAACCGACTTGCCAGGTGCCTCACCTTCAAATATTTGTGTGTCAGCTGCTGATCACGCCCGATCGCAGGGCGTACCGTGCATTGTTTTATCTGGGGTCAATCCTGGTATGTTGTTGCGTGCCATCAATTACAGGCAAGTTGCTCTTGAAGCCGTTGCAAATCAAGCATTAGTTGGCGGTAATCAATCAATGATGCGTGTAGACTAACAAGTACATTTTAAGCACACCTTTAAGCACACAATAAAACCATGCCAACTGCTAACATCATCATTTCTAACAAACTAGGGTTACATGCTCGCGCTGCAGCTAAATTGACTCAGCTTTCTGGTCAATTTAGTTCAGATATTTTTATCGCTAAAGGCGCGCGGCGTGTCAATGCCAAAAGTATTATGGGTGTCATGATGTTGGCCGCAGGTCTAGGCTCAACGGTAACCATTGAGGCGAATGGTGTCGATGCAGAGCAGGCCTTAATTGACCTTCAGGTGCTTTTTCATGAAAAATTTGGTGAATCCGAATAATCCCAACGCCAATGCATTTGAATCATCAAGTGCTTTGCTTAGCCTGTATGGTCGTGGGGTCGCGAAAGGTTACGCGATTGGTCGTGCTGTGGTTATGGGCGCAGCAGCCCTTGAGGTGCCGCATTACCGTTTAGCGTCTGAATTAATTGCCGCTGAAAAAGTACGGTTAACTGAGGCACTCTCATCCACTCGACTTGAGTTAGAAGATCTTTCAAAGTCATTACCTCTAGATGCCCCAATTGAGCTCGCTGCGGTACTTCAAGTGCATGTCATGTTGTTAGCTGACCCTTTATTAGCTGAAGACACCCTGAGGTTGATTGAAGAACGACACTACAACGCTGAGTGGGCATTGACCTCTCAAGGTCAATTACTGGCAGAGCAGTTTTCTGCAATAGATGATGAATACTTGCGTGAGCGTGGTGCTGACGTAAGGCAGGTGGTTGAGCGTGTTTTACACACCTTAGTGGGCACCCGTTCTTTAGCGTCGCTAGATCAAGTGCGTAACACCACAGAGCCCTTAATTGTTGTGGCGCGAGATATTTCACCTGCAGACATGATTCGTTTACGTGGGGCGCAATTTGCCGGCTTTGTAACAGATTTAGGCGGTCCGACTTCGCATACCGCAATTGTGGCGCGAAGCATGGGCGTTCCAGCTGTAGTTGCCATGGGTTTATCGCGACAAACGATTCGTGATGGCGACTTATTGATTCTTGACGGAGAGCAAGGTGTCGTCTGGGTCAATCCGTCATCTCAGCAAATTAAAGATTATCAAGAACTTGCACAACGTTATGTTGAAGAAAGAGCAGCTCTCATCTCGATTAAAGATGTTTCCTCACAAACACTTGATGGCATTCACGTCGGTCTGTATGCCAATATTGAATTACCCGATGAAGTTGAGTTGGCAATGGCCAATGGTGCACAAGGCATTGGTTTGTTTCGAAGTGAATTTTTATTCATGGGTCGCCAAGACTTGCCCTCAGAGCAAGAGCAATTCGAAGCTTATAAACATGTTGCGCATGCCATGGCCGGTCAACCTGTCACCATTCGCACCCTTGATATTGGGGCTGATAAAACCCTTGATAGCGAAAAAACAGTCGCTGCTAATCCAGCGTTAGGTCTACGTGCTATTCGGTATTGTTTAGCGCGTCCTGAAATGTTTATGACGCAAATTAGGGCGCTTTTGCGTGCATCGGCTTTCGGTCGAGTTCGTATTCTGATACCGATGATTACGAATATGCAAGAGGTGCGAGCTGCGCAGCACATGATACGTGCGGCTCAAAGCGAACTCAGTGCTCAGTCTATTGCGTTTGAACCGAATATTGAAATAGGTGGCATGGTTGAAGTGCCAGCTATGGCGATTGCCATAGAACCTTTCGCTCAAGCCTTAGACTTTTTATCAATCGGTACCAATGATTTAATTCAATATACATTAGGTATTGATCGAACTGACGCTGACGTTTCGAGTTTGTATGACCCACTTCACCCTGCTGTTTTGCGTTTAATTGCTTCAACTATTAACGCAGGCGTACGATTTAATAAATCTGTGTCACTTTGCGGTGAAATGGCTGGTGATGCCAGTCTAACGAAGTTACTTTTAGGTTTAGGTTTAACAGAGTTTTCAATGCAACCTCGTCAAATCTTAGACGTTAAGGGAATGGTTTTACAGGCGCATACCAATGCATTAAGAACCGCAATTGCTACATCACTCAATCGTGGTATTCCAGTTGACTTAGCAGCTTTGAAGTAATAACGGTTGCCTCAATATTTGCAGAGGTTTGCAAAATAAAAAAACAGCCCCAAGATAGTCAAAAACTATACCTTGGGGCTGTTGGTTTCTTACATATTGACTAATGAGTAGACTTGCTAAGTCATGACAGTAATTTAGTTATGATAAGCCGACTCACCATGTGAGCTCACATCTAAACCTTCACGTTCCATGTCTTCAGAGACACGCATACCAGTGATCATGTCAGCAATTTTATAAGCAACATATGCCACAACTGCAGACCAGACGATGGTTATTAAAATGCCTTCTACTTGAACCCAAAGTTGCCCCATGATTTTTGATGTTTCAGCAAGACCTGGGCCGCCAAAAGCTTGAGCATTAAATACTGCAACTAATAATGCGCCAACAATACCGCCTACACCGTGAATACCAAACACATCTAGTGAGTCATCGGCTTTCAACATATGTTTCAGACCATTGACACCCCATACACAGATGATGCCGCCCGCAATACCAATTAGCAATGCGCCACCTGGACCAACAAGACCTGCTGCAGGTGTAACGGCGACTAAACCAGCAATGGCACCTGAAGCACCACCCAATAGTGAAGGGCGACCTTTAATCAACCATTCTGTTGCTGTCCAGGCTAATACTGCACCAACCGTAGCAATCAAAGTATTGAAAAATGCGAGTGCAGCCGTTTCAGTTGCGCCCAAGGCAGAGCCCGCGTTAAAACCAAACCAACCAACAAACAGTAGCGATGCACCAATTAAAGTCATGGGAAGGTTGTGTGGCTTCATTGATTCTTTACCAAAACCAATGCGCTTACCCACAACATATGCACCGACTAAACCAGCTATACCTGCGTTAATGTGAACCACTGTACCACCAGCAAAATCAAGCGCACCTTTGGCAAAGAGATAGCCTTCTGAAGTATCGCCTGAAAACCAAACCATATGACAAATCGGTAAATAAGCAAACGTGAACCAAATCGCAGTGAAAACTAGCACGCCTGAAAACTTCGCACGTTCAGCAAAAGAACCTACGATAATTGCACAGGTAATACCTGCAAATGTAGCTTGAAATGCAGCAAATAAAATTTCAGGAATCGTACCTGACATGGCATACGTTCCGTCTGCAGGCGTAAACATGCCAGAGAAAAACACTTTTGAAAAGCCACCAAAAAATGCATTGCCATCTGAAAAGGCAATACTGTAGCCATAAATAAACCACAACACCACTGCGAGAGAGAAAGTGGTTAATACTTGCATCAAAATTGATAAGACATTTTTAGAGCGAACAAGGCCACCGTAAAAAAGTGCCAGTCCAGGTAAAACCATCAAAACGACTAAAAGCGTCGATACACCTACCCAGGCTAAATCAGCTTTATCCATGAGAAAAACTCCAGTTTAAATATTTGTTAAAGGGCTGCGTCGTTTGTTTCGCCAGTGCGAATACGCACAGCTGTCTCAAGAGGGGCGACAAAAATTTTGCCATCACCAATTTTGCCTGTTTTTGCTGACTGTTCAATTGCCTCAATGACTTGATCAACCATGTCGTCACTTACAGCTGCCTCGACACGTAATTTAGGTAAAAAGTCGACAGCGTATTCGGCACCACGATAAAGTTCAGTGTGACCTTTTTGTCGACCAAACCCCTTTACTTCAGTGACGGTTAAGCCTTGAATGCCAATGTCAGAGAGAGCCACTCTGACCTCGTCAAGCTTAAAGGGCTTGATAATTGCAATGATGAGTTTCATACGACTTTCCTTTTATGCTGGTGCAGGTATTTTATCCATAGCAATATTCGTGCCACACTCGTTATTTGGTTTTTTTAACAAATTTTGGTTAAATATAGTTTCTGCTTATCTTTTTTTTGCACTTATTTAGTGCGTATTTTGCACTTTTTAGGT
>CALBMZ010000157.1 GCA_937896225.1 uncultured Alcaligenaceae bacterium
CGCTAAAACATTCTTATTTGATGCAGCTTGCTTGCTTTACAGTCAAACCATTGAGTCTGGTCATTCGCAGCATGACTGTTCAGCCGTATTCGAAACGATTCAAAAAATAAAGTAATCACTGCGCGCGCTTGTTTTACTTTAACGCAAGCCAAATACCCAATGGTAAAAACACAATAGAAATGATGTGACCAACAATAACAATTGACGCGACTTTATCGGGCTCTTGGTTGAACCGCTCAGCGATCATGTAGTTAAAAATACCTGGCGGTAAACCCGCAAATAAAATTAATGCCCCGCGTTGAACCAAATCTAGGGTAAAAAAGTTTAGAACGGTGTATGCAATCGCTAACCGAATAACAACGGCGAGTAACGATGCAATGAGCCCTGCTTTTGCGTGCTCTATTCGGCTTTCGGCTAAACGTGTGCCGAGTGATATCAGCATGAGAGGAACTAAAATATTGCCGATCATGGCTAGCGATACATCAAACCATTCTGGTAGTTGTAAGTTCAAATATGAAAAGCCAACACCTAGTATGGTTGACCAAATCAGTGGGTTGGCATAGATTAGTTTGGCATCTATTCGCCCACTCACAATGCCCACTCCAAAGGTGAAATGAAGAATGTTGGTTGTGACCAAAAGAAGTACTGCGGGCCCTAAACCCTCGGGACCAAATGCAAGTACTGTTAACGGAATACCTATTGGCCCCATATTTGCAAACATGACAGTCGGGAGCACAGACCGTTGGCAAGCAGTGACAAAACGAGTAAAGGGTAATATGGCTAAGCCAGACAGTAGAACGATCAGCGCTGCTGCGAATAAAAAATGAAAAGATGAGGCGAGATCGAAATGTTTTGTAGACAGTGATGTAAAAATTAGGCAAGGCAAAGCAATATCTAAAATGATTCTGTTTGCACCCGCCATATTGGGCTTTTTAAAACGACCATAAATTAAACCAATAAGAATGATGAAAAAAATGGGTAAAGTAATGCTTAGAATGCGCGCAGACATCATTCAGTCATACCCAATCAACACGTACGATGATTGGTTTTTTCATGTGTAGCATGGCTGTTATTGCTTCACCTAGTTACTTAGTCGTGCTCGCTGAGCAGAAAATTTCTCAAGTGTTTCAACAAATTGAGCTCTACGCGCTTTTGCTTGTGTCACCACTGCCTCAGGCGCGCGTGCTACAAAGGCTTCGTTTGATAACTGACCGTCAACTTTTGAAATTTCTTGCGTGAGCCGAGCGATTTCTTTATCAAGACGAATGCGCTCAGCTGCCAAATCAATTTCAACTTTCAGCATGAGCCGCGTATTGCCTACCACTTGAACGGGTGCATCTGTTTCGGCGGGCAGGGTGTCAATGATTTCAATAGTGGATAAGCGTGCCATGGCTGATAAGTAGGGTGTATGTTGTGAAAGTTTCAACGCATCGCCTTGAGCAATAAGGGGCAGTCGTTCACCAGGGGGAATCGACATTTCACTGCGCAATGCTCGAACGGCTTCGATTTGTGCTTTCAGTTCTGCAAATTGTTCCTCAGCGTTATGGTCAAAAAAGGCTTGATCAGCCACAGGGTAGGGCTGAACGCTCACACTGTTGATTCTATCAACAGTACGTATTCCTGCGATTACAGACACTTTTTGCCACAGTGCTTCGGTAATAAAAGGGGTAATGGGGTGCATCAGACGCAGTATTTCTTCGAGCACCGTCATCAGTGTGGCGCGGCATGTGGCCTGCGTAAAGGAGTCGCCACGTTGAATTTGTACCTTAGCGAGTTCAAGGTACCAATCGCAATATTCGTCCCATACAAAGTGGTATAAAGCATGGGCAATATTATCGAAACGATAGTCTGCAAACCCTTTAGCTACTTCTGTTTTAACGTGTTGCAAACGGCTCAGTATCCAGCGCTCTGGTAAGCCAAGCTCGCTGGTGAGTTGGTTTAATTTAGCTGAACTTAAGGGTGTCAGGCTTTGAAAGAGCACTTGAGTTTGTAAGTCTTGTGGTGATTCTATTTTTACTTGCTCGG
>CALBMZ010000158.1 GCA_937896225.1 uncultured Alcaligenaceae bacterium
CAATACTAGTTTTTTTAGCCGTCTCAATAATTACAGTACTACTGTTTTTTCAACTAATGATGGTCAAGTTGCTGTTATTAAAAATCTTTAACTTTATTTCACTTATGATATGATTTTTATGTAAGATTAATATTTTCAATTCTTTTAGTGGGTCTTTAAAATGCTTATTGATGCTGACACCCTGAGTCAAGTTGCTTTCTTAAGATCTTTAGATCCCACTGCCTTGGATCTTTTAAAGACTCAATGTAATAAAGTTCATTTTCATGCTGGTGAGATCATTCTGCGCGAGGGTGATATAGCTGATGCTGCTTACATCTTAATAAATGGCAGCGTTCAAATCTATAAAGAAAAGTCAAATGGTGAGCACCTTTTTTTACATCAAGTTCTACGTGGCAGCCTGTTTGGCGAGCAATCTCTCATTAATGATCAAAAGCGCAATGCGAGTGCGCGCGCTCAAACTGATGTAGAAGCCTTACGACTGCCAGAGCAGGCTTTTTTAGCAGCGGTGAAAACTGACCCCCAGATTCACAGACGTCTCGTTTTGTTGGGCGATGATCAATTGCAGGAGAACCTCGCCCGCGAATCCACCATATTGCAATCCATGAAGCTCGATGGGGGGCCAAGTCAATCGGCACGCGAACGTACCCTTAAAAGCTCAGAAGTGTTGTTCCGTGAAGGTGATGAAGCTCGTCATGTCTACGTCATTCTCTCAGGCAAGGCCGCCGTCTATCAAAACAAGGATGGTGCGCAGGTTCTTCTAGCGCAAATGACGGCGGGTCAGACGCTTGGTGAGCTTGCTTTAATGCATAAAGCCCCTCGAGCCGCCACCGTCATCGCCGAGGGGACGCTGCGACTATACGAAATTGATGCGAATTATTTTAGAGAGCTAACGCGTTCATCTGAAGATTTGCGCCATCACTTGCAAGTTTTAGAGAAGGTTTACATTCTGCCTCGTCGAGGCTTCGTGACTCAGTACACGGGCGAGTATCTTGGTCGCGAGGCTTTTAATACGCTTTACGACTTGAGCAATGGCACCCGTTTTGTTGCCTCTAACGTGATTGGTGAGTCTGTCTCCAATCTTGAACAAGTGCTATCCGACCAAGAGCAGGCACTACCCGTCACGACGTTACGCTACGCTGACAAAGCCCGAGCCATAGAACGTGAGTTGCGGCTAAACGTTACCGGTCAGATTTGGGGTTTAACCGCGTTTGGATCATGGTCTGAGCTGCCTGACCTCTATGCCATGGCCATGGATGGTGTGGCACTTGATGCGGCTCAGATCGATCAGTTTGAACGAACTGGGTCGATTGGCGTTTCAACGCAACCGGATAACAACCGCTCGCAAGACTCGATTCTGTGTCAATGTATCAACGTCAAACGACAGGCAGTGCGAAGCGCCATCATGCAAGGTGCCGACTCGCTTGAAACATTACAAAAAACGACCCGATGCGGAACCGTCTGTGGGGGATGCGTCCCACAGCTTAGACAGCTGCTTGGTGACCCAAGCGCTGTTGCTGTGCGAATCAAAGAGGAAATTGATGTTTGCGAAGGCATTAAGACATTCAAACTTGAACCCTTAAATAGTCAGGTACAGCCATGCTTGTCAGGCCAACACGTGGTGATTGAAGCCGAAATAAACGGGCAATGGGTCAGACGCCCTTACACGCTTTCAGCGCCAATAAGTGGTGGTTATTATGAGGTCACGATCAAGCGCGAGGCACTCGGCCAGTTCTCACGCTGGATGTTCGATGAAAGACCTGCCGATGCACAGCTGAAGGTGTCACCACCGCAGGGCAACTACTACTGGGAGCCTAACAAAAGCCCCGTGATCTGCCTGGTAGCCGGTATTGGGGTCACCCCAGCGTTGGCTATTTGCCGTACCTTTGTTGCTTCAAACATCAGTGACCGACTGCATATTGATTACTCCGCTAGAGGCGTTCTTGATTTTGCGTATGCCAGCGAACTGACCGAGGCCACACAAACGCATCCAAACATCACACTGAAGTTACGTGCGACTTCAGTTTCGTCTCGTTTGAGCTTAGAGGAGATAAAAGAACTTGAACTAACGATGGCAAATGCGCACTATTACCTTTGCGGTCCCCAGTCTTACCTCGATGGCATCACTGAGTTGCTCACACGCGTGGGCGTAACCACTGAGCGCGTTCACAGCGAAGTGTTTGTGCATGTCGGGGGCTTGCCTCTGGCAGATGCGCCCCAGAAAACCCATTTATCCAGACGCAGGGTGCCTGATGAGGCTGATCTGGCAGCTTTCTTTGTTACGCCTAAACCGAAACCAGCTGCGCCCCAAGCGCCCAAAGTTTTGCGCTGGCTAGCGAATTTGGGTACTCGTAACAGAGTCGATTTGACGATCGGTGGAAAAAAAATAAAGCCACTTAGCGCGCTGATTGACTGGATCGAGTACAAGCTAGGCGGTGTCGATCCGAATCTGCCATCAGAACATTTGGCTTTGCCTAGGACAGCCCTCTACGGCCGTAGTGGCGCAAGCGGACCGGCATTTGCTGATCTTGACCGCAGATTCGGTGATAACCGTGAGCGTGGGCGGCAAGCCCTCAAAACCGGCCAACCACTGCCCCAAAACACGCCCGATGGCATGACTTACACCACCTCGTTTCCCTCCTTTAATTACCCTCAGTTCGAATGGCTACTTCCAAAGGTTGATACAGGCTGGCATCGCTCATCGAGCAAGGCGCTCAGTTGCGCGTACGTCACGCGAAGCCCACATGTTGCGCGTGAAATTCTGTGTTCCACAAATATTGATAGGGGTCCATTACCGAATCATTACTGGCAAAAGGCCATTGGCACACCAAAGGCCTGTCCCCATGGTGATATCAAGGCGGGTGGTTCACTGATCGGCCAATACCATAACAACAAAACTTGGCAACGCGATCGCGACTTGGCGATGCGACTTGTTAGCGCCCCAGTATTGACAGAGCGATCAGGCAGTATCGCTGAGATTGTCGAAGATATTTTCAGCCATGAGATCGATTTATACACAGCACAGCACCAAGGGCAAGTGATCGATGCCGGGGTTTTGATGGGTGAGATTGTCTTGCGCGTCGTTTTGCGTACCGTTTTCCCAGGGGTCGAGGCAGATTTAATCCAACGGCTTGGCACAAAGTACCTTGCCGTCGTTACCAATGAAGCCATTCCAACCGTTTTACAGCTTATGGGAGCGCCAACTAATGAAAGCAAGCTGAAAGATCGCATGTTGGAGATGTCAGCACGACTTCGGCAGGCAATCAGCGATATTGCGACGGCTGTTCGTCAAGCCCACGCAAGAGGCGAGCTTAGCGTGCAAGACGTGGCTTCACCTATGAACCATTACACCATATTTGGCCTTGATGGTAAGCAGCCGGATGACGAAGACCTGATCAGCATTTATGGCACGTTTCTTATCGGTGCTCATGAGACCACGGCACACCTGTTGACATGGGCGCTTTATGAGTTGGGTCGTGATCCCGATTTGTACAAGACGATTCAAAAAGAAGTCGACGAATTTAGCGCGAATCATCAGGGTCGTGCCATGACACCGCACGATTATGACGAGCGCCCAATGCTGCTCGCGCTGCTGTTTGAGCTCAATCGTCTACACCCTGGCGTCGCCGTATACGTGCGAAGTGCCCTTGATGCAGGCACTATGCCACCCGACCCTGAAACTGGCATCGGTAGTTTTGTTTACCCAGCAGACACTATTTTTATGGTTGATGTGTTTGCGATGCATCTAGACCCTGAGACTTACTTCAAACCAAAAGAGTTTCATATTGAACGATTCCTTGAAGGCATTAACCCCGGCATGAGTCTGACCGAGCAAGGTGCAAAAGTTCGGCAAAATGTCATTGACCTAGAAAAACAATTTAAATGGCTACCATTCGGTGCTGGCCCGGGCAATTGCCCAGGCCGAAACTTCAACATGATTGAGTTCTTTCTGGTGATGGACTGTTTAATGCGAAGCCATGACTTTATCCTGGCTAATCCCGATGTCCTGCCTGGCTTTGATGAAAGTTCGATCATCACCAAACCGCTCGAGCGCATCGGTATTGAGCTGGTGCGACGATGACGCATCGACTGCCTTACCCTGACAAACTGCCTGAAGGGATGGATCACACGGCGTTTCTTTTCACCCTTTCGGTTGGCATCAAAACTTTGCGAGAATGCCAGTGTCAACCCCGATGATCCGCAGCACGCATTCCATGACCTTTATTGTTGGCGTCATGCTCATCGATGCGATTAGTTTTGGTATTACCTTACCGGTCACGCCTGCACTGATCATGACCGTAGGTGATGTAGACCTAGCCCAGGCTGGTCGTCTAGCTGGCTATTTATTTCTTGTTTATGCGTGTGTACAGTTTTTCTCTTCGCCCGTTTTAGGAAATTTGGGTGACAAATATGGTCGCAGACCGATTTTGCTTTACTCCCTTCTGACGTTAAGCGTTGCCTACCTAGTGCCAGTTTTTGCGACATCGCTTGATTGGTTATTTATCTCACGCTTGATTGCTGGGTTTGCAAGCGCCACTTACGTGAGTGCTTATGCCTACATTACAGACATCACGCCAATCGAGCAACGGGCGCAACGCTTCGGTTTGGTCGGTGCAGCCTTCGGAGTGGGGCTAATTATTGGCCCGGTTATTGGCGGTGTGTTAGGTGCTTGGGACACTCGGGCACCATTTGCTGTCGCCAGTGTATTGTGTTTAGTAAATTTTGGTTACGGCTTATTTGTCTTAAAAGAGTCGCTTTCGAAAAGTGAACGACGAGACTTCAAGCTAAAGCAGGCAAACCCTATCGGCGCCATGTTGCGAATAGGAAAGTATCCCACGATGAAGGGCATGACACTGGCTTACTTTCTTTTTGTAATCGCACCGTTCGCTTTGCCAAGTTATTGGACATTCTTTGTCATTGAAAAATTCAAATGGTCAGAACTCGAAATAGGACTTTCGCAAGGTTTTCTCGGCTTGACGATGGTCATCACGCAAGGCTTTATTTTGCGCTGGGCTTTGCCAATCCTAGGGCCGATCAAAGCAATTATTTTAGGGATGGCGGCGGCGCTTGTTTCATACCTCTGCTTTGCATTTGCTGAGTTTGGTTGGCAGCTTTACCTGATCATGGTAGTGGCTGGGTTATCGGGATTCGTTCTCCCGTCATTACAGCTCATGATGACAGGCCAAGTTCCCGCTGATTCGCAAGGGGAATTACAAGGCGCGCTAAGCAGTTTAAATAGTCTCGCGTCGATTATCGGTCCACTGATGATGACACAATTATTCTTCTATTTCACAACTGCCGGGGCAGTTTGGCATTTTCCAGGCATTTCATTTCTGGCCATCGCTTTGCTCACGGGCCTGGCTTTGTTGTTTTTTGTCCGAACAGTTCGACAGCATCAACCAAACTGAGTTTATCGTTTGCACCCTCAACCAAAATCATAGCCGTACTCATACGAATCGAGTGGTGTTGGGGACAGATTATATGTACGACTGCGCAAGAAATCCATTAATTTAGGGGTGTCGTTTGCGTACAATTGAATATCGCTCTGGGCAATTGGCTTACCAATGACAACCCTGACAGACGTGTCCACACGTTTCTCAAACTCTCTTAACAAAAGACCGACCCTTACAGTGCTGTGCACATGGCTAGCCAACTGAAACAAACGACTGTTTTGACCATCAAAATAAACGGGAACGACAGTTGCCTGACTCTTTAAGATCAAACGTGCTGTAAACGCCCGCCAACGTGGGTCCATCGGCTTTGAAAAAGGTTTTGCACTGGTAGACACTGTACCGCCTGGAAAGATGCCTATGGCAGCACCATTAGACAGCAAACGCAAGGCCTGCCTTCGGGTTTGGACATTTGCCATCATCGCTTGTTTGGTATCGTCAAAATAAATAGGCAACACGAAAGGTAGCAAGTGTGGTGCCTTTAAAAAAACTTGATGCGCAATAATACGGTAATCCAACCGCGTCTGTGAAAAAATGTACGCTAAGATGGTGCTATCGAGAAGGCCAAACGGATGATTAGCCACCAACACAAGTGGGCCCGTTTTTGGAATACTTGACAGGCTGCTGTTTAGGAGCTGTAGATCAAGCCCAAAGCAGTTAACCAGGGTGTGCCAGATGTCAGGATCCGCCGACGTTTTACCCTCCTCTTCATATCGGCGTAATCGCTTGATCAGATTGAACCGGCCACTGAAGTTCTCAACTGTACTGATCATTAAACGCTGAGCAAGTGTCTGCGAAGTTTGCGCATAGGTGATGATGGTTTTGTAATAATCTTCAGAGGTGCTTGGCATTTTTCTTTTAGGCAGCGCTTGACTTTTGATGGCGGGAATCTGTATTGACAGAATTCAATTTAAAGTAATCTTAAAGCATATGGGATGTCATAAAACCAGGGTTGAGTTCAAAAACGAAGTGCAACACTAACCTTGAGGTACTGCGTGAATCGCCGCATTTTTTCAAATGCTCAGTGCTATACCC
>CALBMZ010000159.1 GCA_937896225.1 uncultured Alcaligenaceae bacterium
CAATCTCAATATACACACGCTTCAATATACACATGCTTAAATTTACATATTCCTTAATATAAACATTCAAAAGTTACTCAATATGAATACACCAAATGTTTCTCAAACTAACGATGCCATCAAGGTTGAGTCTTTATCAAAAAAAGTTTCTGATGCAGGGGGTGAGCTCATTATTTTAAATGACTTAAGTTTTAAAGTAAGTGCTGGCGAGTCGATTGCGATTGTGGGGGCTTCTGGTTCGGGTAAATCAACTTTATTGGGGCTATTAGCTGGTCTAGACGTGCCAACCTCTGGTTCGGTCGCGTTGCTCGGTCAATCGATTTTTAATTTGAATGAAGATGGGAGAGCGCATTTTCGGGCTAAACACGTGGGGTTTATTTTTCAGTCTTTTCACTTGTTGCCTCATTTAACCGCCCTTGAAAACGTCATGTTGCCCTTAGAGCTTGCGGGCCTGCCTGCTAGGCAAGCTGCTGTTGCCTCACTCGAGTCTGTTGGGCTCTCACATCGACTGAATCATTACCCAGCAACGCTTTCTGGGGGTGAGCAACAACGCGTTTCTATCGCGCGTGCATTCATTGTTAAACCAGACCTGTTGTTCGCTGATGAACCTACGGGTAGCTTAGATGTTGTAACAGGTGCCAAAATTATTGACTTAATGTTTAATTTGCACAAATCTTTTGGTACAACATTAGTCTTAGTGACGCATGATACGCAATTGGCTCAGCGTTGTGACCGCACCATACACATTCAAGCAGGCGAACTTTTAGTTGCCTGATTGCGCCACTCAAACCAGCCTACACCCACACCACTAGCGAAAATAATACCAATGCCCAACCACGTGGTTGCATCAGGTAAATCGCCCCAAATAAGCCAGCCTATCGTGGCGGCAGCTGTCATTTGCATATAAATGAATGGCGCCAAGACTGATGCGGGCGCTAAACGATACGCTTGTATTTGTATTAAGTGTCCAAATGCACCGGTTAGACCTGTAGAAATCAATATCAACCAATCAAATGCAGCCAAAGACGACATAAATTCGAGCACTTGAGACCACATGAAAGGCATTATTGCTGAAAGCACCAGTGTGCCGGCTAAACCACTCCAGATAAGAGTAGTGAACGGGTGGTCTCGCGCGACCCGACGCGTCATCATATTTTGAACCGAAAATGCAATCGCTGCCAAGAGGCCAAACATCACCCCAGTTAGGTGTAACCCTGAACCAGGTCGAATTACAATTAAAACACCACAAAAACCAACTATAGCGGCCACCCATCGTGATGCCCTAGGTGCCTCACCCAACAGCCATGGTGAAGCAGCCAGCATCAAAAGAGGCGCAAGGAAAATAATGGCGGTGGCTTGAGCTTGCGGCAGGTATGAAAGCGTGGTGAACAGCAAAAGAGTGGCCATCAGCATAAAGATGGCACGCACCAATTGAAACTTAATTGAATGACTTCGAAAGTATTTGAATTGATACTTAGGATAGATCAGTACAGTAATTAAAACAAAGTGTATAAAGTATCGAAACCAAGCTAATAAGACAAGTGGGGTGCCCAGTGACAACAACCATTTGCCACTGGCATCTAGACCCGAGAGCACCCATTGAGATAGGTAAAGAAGTAGTATGCCGCCCATTGCACTGGTAATTAAAGCTTGAGTCTGAACGCTGGTGCCAGAAAGGGAGGTTTTCAAACCCATACTCCAAGAATTATTTGATTAAAAGGGTCATAAGTGTGAAATGATACCTGTCACCAAACTTAAATGCCCACAGCAAAGGAATTTCGATGACAACAGCTTTAAATTTCCATCCGCTTGCCACTTTATCGCAATCTCTAGACGAAGGGGCCGTCACCTCAGTCTCTTTAGTTGAAGATGCTTTAACGCATGTTCACGACACTTCAGGTCAGGGTTCTAGGGTGTACACCCAAGTATTTGAATCGCAAGCATTAAATGCTGCACGCGCCAGTGATTTACTTCGCAGTGCTGGTCTTAAACGTTCACCGTTAGAAGGGTTAGTCATTTCCGTTAAAGATTTATTTGATGTTTCGGGTTACACAACTCGTGCTGGCTCTGTTGTGTTGGCTGATGCTGCACCTGCCAAGCATGATGCGGTTATCGTCAATCGATTACGAGCGGCCGGAACCATTGTATTGGGTAGTACCAATATGACAGAATTTGCTTTTTCTGGCTTAGGTATTAACCCACACTACGGAACACCCTTGGGCCCCTTTGAACGTTCTGCTGGTCGTATACCAGGTGGGTCTTCAAGCGGGGCTGCTGTATCAGTAAGCGATGGTATGGCTGCTGCTGCAATTGGTACCGATACTGGTGGGTCAGTACGTATACCGGCCGCCTTTTGTGGTTTAACAGGTTATAAGCCAACGGCAGCTCGCATACCTAATCAAGGTCTCGTAACGTTATCGTCATCACTAGATTCAATTGGCCCTATTGGTCATCGCGTAACATGTTGTGCATGGCTAGACGCTATTATGAGTGGCGAACTCGTGCCTAACATTCGGAACCGATCTGTATCTTCATTGGTGTTAGCCAAACCTCGGCAAGTCGTTTTTGACCAAGTTGAACCTATTGTTATGCAAGCTTTTATACAAGCATGCGAAGCGTTGCAGCAAGCTGGTGCCAAAATTGAAGAAATAGACGTACCTGAACTCAGCGAATGGCAATCTATTCATGCCAAAAGTGGTTTGGTTGCAACGCAAGCTTGGGCTTTGCATCAAGATTATGTCCGTCATCAAGCGCAACAATACGACCCCAGAGTGTTGCTCAGACTTCGTGGGGGCGAAGCGGTGCTTGCTAGTGCATATATCGATGCATTGAAACGTCGACAAGACTGGATCAGCCGCTTAAATGCGAGAACGCACGCATTTGACGCCATCATTTACCCGACTGTCGCCATGATTCCCCCTTTGCTTGCACCGTTGATTGAAAATGATGAGCTTTATGGCAAAACCAATGCATTGGTTCTACGTAATACCGCAGTGATGAACTATTTCGATGCCTGCTCTTTGTCATTGCCTTGCCATGTACCTGGCCAAGCACCCGTTGGGTTTATGCTCTCTGCCCGAGCAGGACAAGATAAACATCTCATTGAAATTGGCTTGGCTTGCGAACATATACTGAACCGCATTCGAGGTATCTAGCTGTTTAAGTCAACACCCGACTTTTGAATACCCTTGACACGAGAAATACGTTGCACTTGAGGCACATGTCTGACCGCTCTGAATACCTGCGCGAGGTGTTTTCTATTGCTGACTTGAACGGTAAGATGCAAAATGACTGATTGATTTTCTTCTTCGTGCATCGAAACGTTCGTTATATTTGAATCGGCTTGGGCAATTTCACTGGCAATACGCGCCAACACACCACGCTCATTAATGGCGTCAACATCAATGCGTGCCAAGAAATGACGTGCCGTTTGAGTGTCCCAAGCGATATTGACCCAACGCTCGGGTTCACGCCCCCGCGCTTTCTGTGCAATAGAGCAGTCGCTGGTGTGAACCACAAGACCGGTGCCCACTCTTATGCCAGCAATGATGTTGTCTCCGGGAAGTGGACCACAGCAAGGCGACAAAACCACCGCTTGACCTTCGTTGCCTTGAATGGTGATGGTGACATTTCGTGCCGAGGCTAATAAATCGAAATCAGCTGCAGTGGTAGCCACTAAGGGGTGATCGTTTGCAAAACGCCGAGCGACGACAGCAGCTAACCGTTTACCAAGGCCTACATCAGCCAAAATTTCTTCACGTGAATGACCACCACTTTCTTTGGCCAACTTTTCCCAAACGGGGTCATCATCTGACGGAAAGGGCAACGATAGTTCACGCAATGCTTGGTTCAGTAAACGTTGACCAAACGATACTGATTCTCCATACCGTAAGGTACGAAGGTAATGCCGAATTTCTGACCGCGCACGCCCAGTGCGTACAAAATTTAACCAATTGGCGCTGGGGCGCGACGTATCAGAGGTCACAACCTCAATGGCGTCACCACTTGATAGTTCTGTACGTAAAGGGACGAATTCACCGTTTATTTTGCAGGCAACGGTTTGATTGCCGACATCTGTATGAATCGAATAAGCAAAGTCAACTGGGGTTGCGCCGCGTGGCAGCGACACAATCTGACCTTGAGGCGTCAACACATAAACCGCATCGGGGAATAAATCAATTTTGATGTGCTCAATAAATTCACCCGAGTCACCCGTTTGACTTTGAATGTCTAACAATGACTGTAAAGAAGCGTGTGTTCGCTTTTGTAACTCGTTAAGTGAAACGTCTTTAGACTTATAAAGCCAATGAGACGCAACCCCTTCTTCGGCAACATGATGCATGTCATGTGTACGAAATTGAAATTCTATAGGGGTGCCATAAGGACCGACCAACGAAGTGTGAAGAGATTGGTAACCATTTACTTTTGGTATGGCAATATAGTCTTTAAATTTACCGGGAACCGGTTGATACATTTGATGCAAAATACCCATGCTCAAATAGCATTCTGGCATAGTATTAACAACCACCCTGAAGCCATAAATATCGAGCACATCAGAAAACGTTTTTTTCTGTTTCAGCATTTTTAAGTAAATGCCATAAAGCGTTTTTTCTCGACCACTTACTTCCGCCTCAATGCCTGCTGCTGGTAATGCCGCGTTGACATTATCGTAAATACGAGTCAGTACCTCTCGTCGGTTACCCCTTGCTGCCATAACTGCTTTATGAAGCACTGCGTAACGATTTGGGTACGTAGCTTCAAAGCACAAGTCTTGTAACTCGCGAAAGAGGGCGTTTAAACCAAGTCTGTTCGCAATCGGTGCGTAAATTTCAAGGGTTTCACGTGCGATGCGCCGTCTTTTTTCAGGGCTCACTGCGTCTAACGTACGCATATTGTGAAGCCGATCGGCTAACTTAATGAGTATGACTCGCAGATCACGCGCCATGGCCAACAACATTTTGCGAAAACTTTCAGCTTGATGTTCGGCCTTACTGATAAAGTCTAATCGATCTAATTTTGACAGGCCATCAACTAACTCTGCTACATCACCACCAAACTGCTTGGCTAACGTGGTTTTCGGTACGTCTTGGTCTTCCATTACGTCATGCAACAAGGCGGCCATTAACGCATCGGCGTCAAGTTTCCAGCCTGCACAAATTTCTGCGACAGCAATAGGGTGGGTAATGTAAGGAGAACCGCTAGATCTGAATTGACCTAGGTGAGACTCGTCGCTAAACCGATAAGCCTCTTTAATACGCGCAATATCTTTTGCAGGTAAATAAGTTTTAACAATAGACTGTAAACGAGAGATGGAGGCAATAGCAGGGGTTGCATCGGTTTCTATTGGTGCTGCAGAGAGGAATCTATTTGCATTTTTGGACTGACCAATTTGCTTATTCCTGCGCCCAAAACGTGCACCTGCCTTGATTGCCTGAAGCAACCCGGATGACGCCGTGCGTAAACCCGGAAAGCCCATGAAACCCTCGCTTAAGTGGGTACTTTACGTAACATTTCTAAACCCGTAAGGCCTTGTGCGAATTCACGAAGCGCTGTAACAGTGGGCTTATCTTTGCTATCAATTTTAGCGGCATGGCCTTGCGCAAGTTCACGCGCGCGATAGGTTGCAGCAAGTGTCATTTGAAAACGATTAGGAATCAGCTCTAAGCAGTCATCTACGGTAATACGGGCCATAATTTTCTCGATGCAATAAATAGGTAATAGTGGATTAACTCAAGCCATAACCAGAGAAGAGTTCATGATGCCTGGCTTTTTGAGCCTTGAAAGCCAATCTAGCCACTGAAATAATGGCTTGAAGTTGTTGTAACGCAAGGCTAAAGTCTTGATTAATAATAACATATTCAAACTCATTCGCATGTTCGATTTCACTGTGCGCGGCGTGTATGCGTCGCTCGATGACATCGTTTGAGTCTTGCCCGCGGAACCTGAGGCGTTGCTCAAGCACACCAATAGAAGGCGGCATAATAAAAACACCCGTCACAGTGTGTAAATGTTGACGCACTTGGCGGGCACCTTGCCAATCAATTTCTAGTAAAACATCTTTCCCCAAGTGAATAGCTTGCTCGATGCTGTCTCTGGGCGTGGCATAAAAATTACCATGTACTTCGGCCCATTCAAGTAGTTGCTGTTGGTCACGCAATTGATTAAACGTTTCCAAACTTACAAAACGGTAATCACGCCCCTCTATCTCGCTGCTTCGGGGCGCACGAGTGGTGCACGATACTGACAATGATAGGTCAGAATCTCTTTCAAGCAAGGCATTAACCAAGCTTGACTTGCCCGCGCCGCTAGGGGCAACGACCAAAAATACATTGCCGATGATCTCTGACATGTGGTTTTATGAAATACATTAAGTTATTAAAGTATAAAGCGCTCTAGGTAAAAGCATAGCAGATAGCTGCTTGGTTCAATTCATATGAAATGCTTTAGCAAATAATTCAGAACATTTAAATTAATATTTTAGGGGAA
>CALBMZ010000160.1 GCA_937896225.1 uncultured Alcaligenaceae bacterium
CATAACGGTCTCTAGATTTTGGGCATGGTAAGACTGTTTGAGAAGACCCATATAATCATAAAAAATGCCTTTGCTTAATAGCGTCGCTCCGAATCGTTCAATCGGCATGTTAGTAATGGTAAACAACGCATTGAAGTCGATACCAAAGTGCGTCTGAAGCTCACGCTGATAGTCAGCTTCTAACGCCGTTTGTGGTGGTGGCAGGCTGGCACCTTGGGGGTTGTAGACCAGATTGAGAATTAAGCCAGAACCCTCTCTGCCATATCCGAGTGCGTTGAGCTTTTGCAAGCCACTGATGCTCAAATCAAACACGCCATGGCCGCGCTGTTTGTCGACATTAGCCGGTGAATAGCACGGCATCGATGCGGTTACTTGAACTTGATGTTCAGCCAAAAAATCTGAGAGGTACTCATAACCTGGTTCCGACAAAATGGTTAGGTTGCATCGATCAATGACAGTTACGCCCAGCGCTCTAGCGCCCGAGACTAAAGCCACAAAATGCGGGTTCATCTCTGGGGCACCGCCAGTTAAGTCTAAAACATCTATTTTGTGCTTTTCCAACACCTGTAATACCAAGTCAATGGTTGACGCCTGCATCAGTTCAGTGCGGTTAGGGCCTGCATTTACATGGCAGTGCTGACAAGACTGGTTGCACAAATAACCGAGGTTGACTTGTAGGGTATGTAAACCCTTGCGGGCAATAGCTGGAAAATCAGTCTCTAGCAATAGTGGCAGGGTAGATCTCATGGTCGTCCTTTCAATGTGTCAGCTTAGGTTTATTCGTTTTAGACGTTTGTTTAGTTACATGTATGGAAAAAAAATCAGGCACTTTGGCTGATATATAAATTTATGCTCATTTGCATTGAGTCTGATCACTGACAAACTGAATATCGGCGAACTCGGCAATCGCAGACTCTCCGGTGTTGTCCGTGTCGGCGGCTAATGCGATTTGAATCGGCTTGGCTGAAGCCGTGAACAATTCTTCAATGTCACGAGCAATGTTGCGGGTTTGCAGTACCCACTCACCAACACGCTTTGAACCTGATTGTGCCACGACCATGGTGACGCGGTCGGTATAGGCGTTGGGAAGTTGGGTATTAACGGCTTGGCGGTTATCCCAGACATAATTCACAGCGCCATCTGGTATTTGGCTACCCCAAATCGAGCGGGCTAAGCCTAACTGCATGCGTAAGCCAAGGCTTTGCTCTGACTTGGGTATGGCAACACTTAAATATAGTCTTGCAGCGTAGTCGTCGCCAGAACGCTCGCTCATGTCTGCTTTTTCAAGCACGCGATTGACACGCCAACGCCAACATAAGACGGGGGTTTGAGACAGATCGACTTCTATTGGGCTGGCTAACATCGACATGCTGGCATTCGATTCGACGCGAATGATTGGGGTGCCGTCGACGGTTTCGAACTTAAACTGGTTCGGTCGAAGGTCTGCACCGAGTTTGATTTCCTGCCAATGCGCTGAGGTCAGTGGTAATGAAACAGCCAAGCTTGCGCTACCCATAACGCTCAGGCTGGCGAGCACCACGAGTTTTACCAGTTGCTGCCACTCTTGCTTGACGTTATATGGTTTACGTCGTTGTCGACTCAGCCAAAATTTGAACATGCTATTCTCCGGTCATGAATGTCATGTGACTTTATTCGACCCTATGCGTTAATAGGTTACAGGGCAACAGAAATAAAAAGTTTAAATTGACTGTAACCATTTACACGTGAGTCACGAATAAACCCATGGAATCCTCTGGTTGGGCTGAGGCGTTCGAGCGCAAGTTAAAGCCCTTGTGGTTGTTAGCGCTAGACGGTGACAACGCAGCTTACGAGGCGGCGTTGACGCTGATTGCCCAGCGATTGAGGGGGTTTTTCGCTCGACGTTTGCAGAGCATGCCGTCGGAAGTTGAAGATCTGGTGCAAGAGACATTAATGGCGATTCATGTGAAACGAGCAACTTATGATGCGCACTATGCTGTCACGTCTTGGGTTTTGGCCATAGGCAAATATAAACTCGTTGATTTTTGGCGTAGGCATGAACGCACGGACGGTTTGCACGACGATATTGAGCAAACCGACTCAAGTGAACTCATGGCTGATTTGCCAGAGGCTGGCACGCGACATGACCTTGTTGGTTTGTTGCAAACATTACCCGATAACCAGCGTCGTGCGATTGAGTTAACAAAGCTGCAGGGCATGACAACCACCGAGGCAGCAGCAGTGAGTGGGATGAGCATTGCAGCGATCAAAGTGAACGTACACCGAGGTATCAAGCGCTTATCCGCGTTGATTGGAGGACCCACCCCATGAAAACACAAGCTTTAATTCAGATGCTAGCCACCAATGCCGAGCCTGCTCCCAAGCATGTGGTGAGCAAGGCGCTGGCGTGGCCGTTGTTATGGGGCCTGGTCTTCAGCTCCTTGGCTAGTGTTGCCACCATTGGGCCCTTGTCAGCACAAGACTTGTTGCAGCCAACTATTTGGGTGAAATTCGTATATGGCGTAGTCTTAGCCTCGACCCTCGTGTTGCTGCTCAATCGCTTGTATCGGCCGGGGGTGTGCACAAAAAAAATCAAACTCATGCCCTGGGTTGTGTTGCTAGTGATGATGGTCATTGGGTTCGCCTACGTGATGAGTGTGCCGCAGGCGTTGCGTATGCAAATGATCTTTGGTCAAACGTGGCTGGTGTGCCCATGGTTTGTGCTCGGCCTCTCGATACCCGCACTCATGGCGCTGTTGGTTGGTGCCAGACGTCTTGCGCCAACCAACCTTAAGGTGACTGGATTCACCATCGGACTATTAGCTGGCAGCATCGGTGCGCTGGGGTATTCGTTTGCCTGCCCAGAGACTTCACTCACCTTTGTAGCGATTTGGTACACCACGGGCATTCTACTAGTCGGTCTGGTCGGGCGTCTGCTTGCGCCTAGTGTGTTGCGTTGGTGATGTGAATATTGAAGGTGATGAAATTTTTATTGATTGATGGCGTTATGCCGCTTTCAAGGTAAGTATTCCGTCTAGCTCTAAATTTTCAAACCCATTGCCACAAAGTCGAGTTTCCACAACAATTGAAATAAAAATTTAGCTAAAACTTGAAGTTCTGCTGGAGGGGTGTTCACAAATAAATTAGCCTGTGATGCTAGGCCGACAATTTCTGCAATCGTGCGTTGGCCATCTATATGTTGCATAAAAAGTGTTTCAGCTTGATTAAGATTGGTTGTCCAGTTGTAACGCGAGAGAGCAGAGCCGTTCAGCGTGCATCTGTAGCGTAAAGAGGGCACATACTGATCTGCCGCATCAGCATTAAAGTCAATTTTGTAACGCATTATGGGTCGATCTTCACGACATGCAGTGAAAAAATGGCATGCGTTACCAAAGTTGATGCGCTCCATGATTGACCATTGTTTGTGTTCAGGCAACCCCGCCACCGAGGAATAAAAAGCACTTGATGAATGAGTTGGTGGGCAATACGGGCTCTTCATGAACAGGTCTTGAAAAACCAGACCAGACGAGGTGACCAGATCAATGCAATCATCTATTGAGTAACTACGCTCACGGCCATGCAAAAAAGTGTCAACTAAACCCGCATCAAACTCTAAGTCTGGGGCAATGTTGAGATAACTGTTAATCGGATGATTTTGGGGCAACACGCTCAACATGTCTCTGACCGTCAGCACCGACGTATCGTTTTGAGTTAACCCCAAGTCTTGTACCACTGATTGCAAGATTCCAACGCCTATGCGTCCATACTTGGCATAAAGCATCAATGCTATGACGCCGTCTTGGCGAATGCACTGTGAGAGTGCTTGCATGCCAATCTTAGGGTCTGCTAGGTGGTGCAGTACGCCTGTAGAAATAATCAAATCAAAATCACGCTTTAAGGTGCCAACAGCTTCAATCGGTAACAGGTGCAGCTCAAGATTTTTCATCGCGTACTTTTCTTTAAGGTACTGATGATGATCAAGAGATGGCTGGCTGACATCAATCGCGACAACTTTTGCTTGCGGGTTCGTGTAAGCCAAAACTGCAGCCTGATTGGTTCCACAGCCTGCCACCAAAATATCTAAGTCAGGCTTATAGTCACGATCAGGCCAAAAAATACGATGTGCATGGCTGGGGTCAAACCACTGCCAATTGTTAGCTAACCAGCCACGAAGATCAAGAATGGGTTGCGGGTACATCCATCTTTCATACTGACTGGAAACAACATCGGATAGTGGATTCGCGCTTCTGTTCATTTATATTCCAATAGTGGCCAACATAGCCTCTGAATTGATCTTTAAATGTAAGATAATTAAATTAAGTAATCGGCATTTAATTATCTGTCACGTGTTGGAGCTGCCTGCTGACACTGAACACATCAAGGTTGCAGTGTAATAGTTTGATGCCATGAATTGCTTTAATTACTTGACACAATCTTGCAAGTATATGTATTAAGATTAATGTGAGGCCAATTAACTAGATAGAGCTTTTCTCTGTTACCAATATGGAATATGTATGAAACAAA
>CALBMZ010000161.1 GCA_937896225.1 uncultured Alcaligenaceae bacterium
AACTTAAAACTTTCAAACTCATTGTATTACCCCTATTGAGTACAATACAAAAAGATAGCGATAAGAAAGGTAACAAAATGTCAAACACTAAAGAAGACACCATTATTGTCACGGCACAAGACATGCCATTACACTGCCCAGGCGATAAAACACCCGTGTGGAATATGCACCCCCGTGTCTTTTTAGATATTGCCCATACGGGTCAAGTCAGCTGCCCTTATTGCGGCACACATTACAAGCTTGACCCCAACATGGTCATTAATGGTCACGGCCATTAAATCTCTCTTGTGACTGCTCAACTCGATACAACGGCGTGCCCCACTCCGCTTTGGTTACCTGGCCCACACAGCCAAACCCTCTATAGCGCGTTAGCGACACCAACCCACTCTTTACGTTTTGTACGAGAGAGGGTTGATACGCCTGACGGCGATTTTATTGACCTCGACTGGAACGCGCCTGGCATGGTTGTCAAACCAGAACGCTACGCACCTGATACTCAAGTCTTACCCCGAGACGCCATGGCAGATCGCTGGTTAAATGCGCACGATGCGGACATTCTGAAAAGCACCCAAAACACTCATGCTTTAGTGCTACTGCACGGCCTCGAGGGTAGCAGTGGCAGTCGCTACGCGCAGTCAATCATGCAATACTTTCGAGCGCGTGGTTGGGTGGTTGTGATGGCTCACTTTAGAGGCTGTAGTGGTGTAGCCAATCGTTTGGCACGGGCTTATTATTCAGGCGACTCTGAAGAAGTTGGCTTCATACTTAAAACCGTTCAGCAACATGTTCCCCATGCTCTTTGGCATGCAGTAGGGGTATCGTTAGGGGGCAATGCCTTGCTTAAATATTTAGGCGAACATGCTGCCGACATCAACCCAGCTTTTCAATCTGCTGCCGCCATCGCAGCACCCATCGATCTTCTAGCCGCTGGCGAAGAGTTAAGTAACAATTTTTTCTGTCGCAAAGTCTACACTCGTTTCTTTTTAAAATCACTCAAACCCAAAGTCATTGAAAAAGCCAAACGATTCCCTGGCACAATCGACGTCATGCGTATGCATCGAGCCCGCACGTTGCGTGACTTTGATGATGCCTACACTGCCCCAATGCACGGCTTTCAAGATGCAAGCGACTATTGGCGCAAAGCTTCTAGCAAACCTTGGTTATCGCACATTAAACTGCCCACATTGGTATTGAATGCTCGCAACGACCCTTTCATACCCGAGGCTTCTTTACCCAGCCCCAGCGATGGCAGTGACGCTGTTCTTTTGCATCAACCTGCTGAAGGTGGCCATGCTGGTTTCACAACAGGCACGTTTCCGGGTAATTTATTATGGTTGCCTCAACGTTTAGCCCGGTTTTTTGACCGTGGTGAGTAAAGGTTTAACCAAATGGTTTAACCACCAAATCGCTGCAAAACCTCGCGCTCATTGGCTATTTTTTGAGTTAACTGACGTATTTGCACATCGATTTGCGATTGCTGATGAAAATCTTTTGAAATTTGACGGGCCTGCTGTAGCTGCGCCATCGCCGCAGGAAAAGCGCCTGTCAACGTGTAATACGTTGCCATCGATTGACGGGCACGAATGGCCTCACCGATTTGAGCTAAATTATTAGCCAAAGCTTGATATAAACCAGGGTCTTGCGTGGGCCAACGCTTGAGTTGAACCTCTAAAAATTTAGCTGCCTGAGCAAAACGCCCCAATTGCTGAAGGGCTTGAGCATGTAAATTAGCAAGAGATTGTTGATCAGGCCAACGCTTCATGCTTTCATCACTCAACGTTAATGCACGTTCAAGCTGACCTGCGGTCAAGGCTAATTCAACCTCGACGCGCGCTAGGTATGGCGATGCACCCACACCTTCCTGCGCTTTTTGGTAAAAATCTTTGGCGGCCGGCATATTATTTTGCCTCAGCCCGACCAGTGCTAACCCCAAAAAGGCCGAAGAACGTTTCACCCCTGTGAGCCGCCTAGCCTCGTCTTGCAATTGCTCTTGTATGCGTTTGAGGAATAATCGATCATCTGCCTGTAGAACGCGCGCACGTGATCTTGTGTACCAAAATGCATCACTGTCTCGATAGCTACTTTTGGCTAACGTTCGCGTTCGGTTTTGCATGTCGGTCATGCGGTCGATACTCATGGGGTGTGTTGACATGTAAGCCCCACCGCCCCCACGTTCATTAAACTGTGAGGCTTGCATCAACCGCTCAAACAAATTTTGCATGCCTTCTGGGTTGTAACCCGCTTTTGAAAGCATTAGAAACCCCACCCGATCGGCTTCGCGTTCAGCATCTCGAGAAAACCCTAGCTGGCTATCAACTGCAGCAGCTTGACCGAATGCTGCCACACCCGCCCCTAGGTTTGCACTACCCGCTACGGCTGCCAATAAAGCTGCCGCAATAGAGGCCATTGCAATGTGACCACTTTGCTTTTGTTGCGTAAAACCCCGAGCGATATGGCGTTGTGTCACGTGCGCAATTTCATGAGCAACCACACCAGCGAGTTCAGACTCTGTGGTGGCCGCAACCATCAAACCCGTGTTAATTCCAATAAAACCACCCGGCAACGCAAAAGCGTTAATAACCGGGTCTTTGACACCAAACAAATCGATTGAAGTTGAACTAAC
>CALBMZ010000162.1 GCA_937896225.1 uncultured Alcaligenaceae bacterium
AAGTTTGAGGTAAATCAAGTTGTGAAAATTTTTTCATGTCTAAGCTTATGATAAAAAACTTTTTAAAGAGCTTTGTACGAAATTATAGGCTTTTCGTAACACTATCTTTTTTACACAATTATTTTTTTTCATAAGTGTATCTTTTAACCCGATAAACTAAACTGAAATTAATATTAATTAATCATGCTATGAGTTGATTGCGATTCAACGCAATGTCTTCTCATTGCACGCTGTCACATAAAAAGAGATGAGTATATGTCTTACCTTTTAGCAATTGACCAAGGCACCACCAGTTCGCGCGCCATTTTATTTCGCCCAAGTGGTGATATTGTCGCCCAAGTACAGCGAGAGTTTAGACAAATTTACCCTAACCCGGGTTGGGTCGAACACGACCCGATGGATATCTGGAAAAGTCAGCTTGCTGTATTAAAAAAGCTTGTGCGTAATCACCCTGACGAAGCCAAAAAAATCGCCGGTGTGGGCATCACCAATCAACGTGAAACCACCGTGGTATGGCATCGCAAAACAGGCAAGCCAATTTATAACGCGATCGTTTGGCAAGACCGTCGCACTGAGTCACTGTGCCAAGGCCTTCGCGAAAGGGGCCTTGAGCAAAGTGTGCGTGACAAAACCGGCTTGAGGCTTGATGCCTATTTTTCAGCAACCAAGATACGCTGGATTCTTGACACAGTGCCCGATGCCCAAGCCATGGCAGAGCGTGGTGAACTCATGTTCGGCACAATCGATACGTGGCTTATTTGGAAGCTCACGAAAGGTCAGCGTTTTCTGACTGACGTCAGCAACGCCTCACGCACCATGCTTTGGAATATTCACACCCACCAATGGGACGCTTCGTTACTCAATGCATTAAATATTCCCGCCAGTATATTGCCTGAAGTTCAGCCTTCAAGTGCTGACTTTGGCCATACTGATGAACGCGTATTAGGTCACCGGTGGCCCATTGGTGGTGTCGCAGGTGACCAACAATCAGCTATGTTTGGGCAAACCTGTTTTGAAGCTGGGCATGCCAAAAACACCTACGGCACAGGCTGCTTTATGCTAAGCCATACTGGTAATAAGGGTGTACCCAGTGCCAATGGTCTACTCACCACGCGCTTGGCGCAATGGGGCGACACCCCATCTTACGCACTAGAAGGTAGCGTATTCATGGGCGGTGCAGTGGTGCAATGGTTACGTGACGGGCTAAAAGCCATTAAATCAAGCTCGCAAGTCGAAGCGCTGGCTCAAACCGTTCCCGACTCGGGTGGCGTGGTGTTAGTGCCCGCTTTCACTGGGCTAGGCGCACCCTACTGGAAACCAAACGCCCACGGTAGCTTGGTAGGCTTAAGCCGTGGCACCACCATGGGTCACGTTGCGCGTGCAGCGCTAGAAAGCATCGCTTTACAGAGTGCGGCCTTATTACAGGCGATGAATCAAGACGCACACGACAGCCATGCCCCCACCATTTATGAATTAAGAGTTGATGGCGGAGCCTGTGTGAATAACTTTCTGATGCAAATACAGGCTGATTTACTCGGCATACCAGTCATTCGCCCCCGAGTCATTGAAACCACAGCCTTAGGCGTAGCCTATTTGGCTGGCCTGCATACAGGCGTTTTTACAGATTTAAATGAACTTAAAGCGCACTGGCAAATCGAACGATCATTCGAGCCGCAATGGTCACGCGACCAAGCTGCGGCAAAGATGGCTCAATGGGAACGTGCTGTGGCGACACTTGATACGCATTAACCATTTCTTCAATATGATGTTTACCTTTAATTTGCTAATAAAGCCCGAACGGCAACATAGTGTGACTAAACCCAGCTGTTTAAGACGGATGGGTTTATTACATTTTGTTCTTATTTTTGTATTATTTTGGGTTCAATTTACCGCTTCTGTGTATGCCGAGAGTACTGTCAACACAACCACTCTTCCCATCACAACGAACTACCCAAGTGATGATCTGAACCGCAGCGACACAGCGATTGCGTCAAACAAATCAGATTCGCCTGCGCCTTCAACGGCAACCCAACTTAAAACTATTTATCACACAGCGGCTGAACACGTTAAAGATACTTGGACTGAAGGAAAAGTCGAGTTGTATGTACCTTTTCTGACTTATCACATGCCCTTTGCTTACAGCGCTGAAAAGCGATCTGAATATAACGAATACCCAGGCGGGGGTGGTATTGGTTTAGGGCGATATAACGCCAGCGGTAATTTTGAGGCCACCTACGCCATGGCTTTTCTAGACTCGCATAGCGACATGTCTTACACGGTTGGCTATACTTGGATACCCACATGGAATGCGGGTAACAGCGAGGTAAAAGTTGGTGTGGGTCTCACTGGTTTTCTCATGTCAAGGCAAGATTATTTTGGTGGTGTGCCCTTTCCGGGTCTGCTACCTTTAGCGTCTATCAGCTACAAACAATTATCGCTTCAAGCAACCTATGTACCTGGCGGTCAAGGTAATGGTAATGTGTTGTTTGCATGGGGTAAATGGACGTTTGATTAAGTACATGACGGCATGAACACAACAACCCGCTTGAGTGTCGGTGTCGACTTAGGTGGCACCAAAACCGAATTGGTTGTTCTGGCACACCAACCTGATTTAGACGATTCGGTCATTCACCGAGAGAGAGTTGCCACGCCAAACGGCAGCTATACCGCCATACTTGATACGATTGAAGCGCTGTTTAGACATGCTGAAACCACGTTGAGCCTGGCTTGGGGGCAAACGATTCGTTTTACGAACCTAGGTGTGGGCGCACCGGGCACTACAGTTCCCAATACAGGTTTAATTAAAAACGCAAACACCGTCTGCTTAATCGGACAACCTCTACAGGCTGACTTAAGTCAGCGCTTAAATATTCCCGTGCGGGTAGAAAATGATGCCAATTGTTTTACGCTTTCAGAAGCCACTGATGGTGCAGCTAAAGCAAAAAAAGTTGTGTTTGGGGTGATATTAGGCACAGGTGTGGGTGGTGGTCTATGTATAAACGGTCAGCTCTTAAAAGGCTATCATGGCATAGCGGGCGAATGGGGCCATAACCCATTACCAAGGGGCGCTAAAGAGACTTCTGAAGGGCTAACCACCTACCCTCCTCGCGCTTGTTACTGTGGCTTACATGATTGCATTGAAACCTATCTATCAGGGCCCGGCTTTGTGAAGACTTTCACTGATTATGTGAATGCCTCACCCCTCAGTCTTCAAAAACAACACCCCTCTAATCTTCTCTTGCGCCAGTCGCATGCCAAACTCTCTGCTATCGACGTGATTGAGTTGAGCCAAACAGGAAATGCACTCGCTGTTGAAGCCTTGAGTCTATATGCGCGGCAACTTGCGCAAAGTTTGGCCGCTATAGTCAACATCATTGACCCTGATGCTATTGTTTTAGGTGGGGGTATGAGTAATGTGCAAGCGCTGTACCCGCTTGTAAAACAGGCCATACAACGTGACGTATTTACTGATGACTTTGACACACCCATTTTACAAGCCAAGTTTGGAGACTCAAGTGGCGTAAGAGGGGCAGCTTGGTTAGGCGCCAACCAAAAACGTTAGCGCCTTAGGTTTAGCCAAACAATTTTCGCTTCAAGCAACCCCTGTGCCGAGCGATCACAGCCATGGCAGTGTGTTGTTTGCATAGGGTAAATGTACGTTTGATTAATCAATAAGCTGGTTTGCAAACACTTGCACGCAAAACAACTTTATAAGGAAAAGACTGAGATTGTTTGTAGGGTTGGCCTTCGAGCCGAGCAATAATTTGCTCGGCTGCTGCCAGGCCTACTTCAGTTATGGGGGTATGAATACTGGTTAAGGGTGGTGTTTGTGTCGCCCCAAGGTCAGTATCATCGCAACCTGTAATAGACATATCATCAGGAATTTTGATGCCGGCTTCTCGACAAGCGGTCATGGCACCCACAGCAAACACGTCATTTGTGCACATAACAGCTGTTGGTCGATGGCTTGGTGCAAGCATCAATATTTTATGCATCATCGCTTTAGCCGAAGCCAGATCAATCGATCCGTATTGAACACAATCATCACTTAACTTTAAACCTGCTTGAGCAAGCGCAGTTCTTATGCCAGTACCTCGGTCAGTTGCTCTATCATTACCATTAACCATTGCACTCAGTAAGCCGAAGCGCTTATGACCCAAATCAATCAGATGGCGTGTGAGATCAAATGTTGCTGAACGGCTGTCAAAACCAATGCTAGGGTGATGACCTGTCGAATCAATTCCCCAAGTCAGAATGTACGGGCGTCCGTAATTTTGAAGCATTGAGAAAAGCTCTGCATCATGGGTAAGTCCAACAAATATAAACGCATCGACACCATGCCTGATGAGTTGTTCAGTCGTTCGCAATTCTGATTTTAAGTTGTAGTGGTGCTCTGCCAAAACCACTGAATAGCCTTTTGCATCTAGTGCTGTTTGCATAGCACTTGTCATCCTTGCATACAGAGCATAGTCAAATGATGGAATAACTGCTCCAATCATCTGGCTACGTGCACTACGAAGGGCTCGTGCAGCACCATGTGGCACATAGTGTAATTTTTTAACTGCATCGCGCACTAACTTCTGAGTTTTTTCTTCAACTTGATAGGGTGTGTTTAAAACTCTTGATACAGTAGCCGTTGATACCCCAGCCAAACGAGCCACATCTTTAGCACTTGATCGGCTTGAACCGCCCTCTTTGATAATCGTTTCTGAAATAGGGTTAGGTTCCAAAGTTGTCCTTGAACTCGATTACATTAATCATATCTATATGATAAGGGAATATCCCAATAAATAAGAGGTTGTATATGTCAATTAAGACTGTTAAAGTAAATGAAATCGATTACATAACAGGAGACAATGATGAAAATTACTGCTAACAGTTACAAACGCCGTACTTTGCTTAAACATGGTGCCGCTCTTGGCACACTCGCAGCGCTTGGACAACCATTCAACTCAGTGGCCTTTGCTCAAAACAATAACCTTGCTGCATACAAAGCAGCAAAAATCAATTGGAAACAAGCCGAGGGAGAGGCGATCACCGTAGCCGTGATACCTGCGAGCTACTTCTTAAATCTTATCTCGTTGCAGTCGCAGTTTGAGGAATTAACAGGCATTAAACTGCGCTTCGAAAAAGTACCCCCAGGGCAAATTCGGCAAAAAGCGATGTTGGATCTTTCCTCTAAAACGGGCACCTACGCCACTCACGCTGCAGACCCCATGTATTACCCTTTGTACGTTGCTAATAAATGGGTCGAACCGCTTGATAAATACTTAAACAATACAGCGCTAACCGATTCGGCATGGTTTAAGTATGATGACATCATAAAAGCCTGGAGAGAAGCTGACTCAGTAGATGGCAAACCCTACGGCATTCCTTTTGACGGCGAAGTAACCCTTCAGGTGTACCGTAAAGATCTATATGATGCAAAAGGCTTAAAACCGGCCACGACATATGAGGAACTGATTTTTAATGCGAAAGCCCTTAATAACCCCAACGAGCGCATGTATGGGCTTGCTTTACGAGGGTTTGCAGGTGCCGGACAAAATATGTACATTTACCCTTCCATACTGCTAGGTTTTGGCGGAGGCTGGGTTAAAAATGGCAAGATAGTCGTCAATAGCCCTGAAGCTGTTAAGGCACTGCAGTGGTATGTTGATTCACTTTCCAACTACGCGCCACCCGCTGTTCGTAATTGGAATTGGCCTGATATTGCAGATGCTTTTTCTCAAGGCACCGTTGCGACTTACATCGATGCACACTCATCAGCAGCTGTTATAAACAACCCTGAGAAATCAAAAGTAGTGGGTAAGATTGGTTATGCACGTTGGCCCAAAGGCCCTTCTGGTAAAGGGGTCACATCAATCTGGAACTGGAGCTTTCCAATAAATGCCGCGTTAACTGAAAAACAAAAAATAGCCACTTGGCTCTTTATTGAATGGGCGACCTCTGCTGAGACGCAAATACGAACCTCATATTTATTCAATGGCCCAGCTAAGCGTTCAGGCGTCAACCGCATGGCCATTTGGAAATCACCAGAATTTGCTGCTGCTATGCAGGGTGCCGGCTACAATTTTATTCCTGCCGCTCTCGATTCGTTACAAAACGACACTGTCGTTGAATGGCGGCCACGCGTTCCGCAATGGCCAGCAATTGGGGAAACCATGGGCACGGCCATTCAATCAGCATTAGTCGGCCAAAAGAAACCCAAAGAAGCATTAGATGAAGCGCAAATTCGAATCGATCAAATGCAGAAAAACTAGCAGATTTAACTTATGAGCAACACTTTACAGATTGGGCACTCGTTGGCTGCTCAAGAGAGACGTTTTGCAATATTTTTATTAGCGCCAGCGTTGCTCATCCTTTTACTGACGACAACGACACCATTGGTTTACTTGGGGTGGAGTAGTCTAAATAATTTAGACCTCGGTATGCCATGGCTCTCAGGGTTTGCGGGTTTGGGTAATTACTTCAAAATGAGTGAAGACCCTAGGTTCTGGAACTCACTTTTTCTAACTATCGTATACACCTCTTCTACAGTTGTGCTGCAAGTTCTTATTGGCTTAATACTTGCTTTACTCGTCATTCAGATACCTCGAGGCCAGGGTCTCATGAGGGTGAGTGCTATTTTGCCAATCGTACTCGCGCCCGTTGTCGTGGGTCTTTTTTGGCGAACATTGGTACTCGCACCTGATTTTGGTCTAATTGATATGGTTTCTAAGGCCTTAGGACTTGGCAGCCACAATTGGCTTGGTGATCCTCAATTAGCACTGATTTCGGTGATAGCCATACACACTTGGCAGTGGACTCCCTTTGCATTTCTTGTGTTGCTGGCTACGCTTTCGACCTTACCCCTTGACGTTTTTGAAGCGTCAAGGCTTGATCGTGCAGGTGCTTGGCAAAGATTCATCTACATTACATTGCCATTAATTCGACCAGCAATAATTATGGTAATTATTTTAAGATCTATGACGGCTCTTTCTGCATTTGCAGCAATTTATGCAGCGACAGGTGGGGGGCCCGGCTCCTCAACTGAAATACTCAATCTTTATGCCTACCAAACTTCCTTCACTATTTTAAATTTAGGCTATGGCTCTTCATTAGCCGTCATGCTTATGGTCATTACGCTTGCTATCTCCTTCATTATGTTTAGAGTTCGCAGAAAATCTTCATGAACACACATACTCGCTCACCACTTCGTCAAATAATGCTTTATTCAGTAACGGGCATAAGTTTAGCGATATGGGTATTTCCTATCTTATGGGGTTTACTGACTTCTTTTAAAACAGAGCGAGATGTTCTGGCTTATCCACCGAAGTTTATTTTTACACCTACGCTTGATAACTATCATGAGGTCATCTTTGGTGCATCGTCGATTCTGCCAAACCTACTATCAAGCATCGTTGTGGCTACCGGCGCAACCCTATTAACAATGCTTTTTGCCATTCCGGCAGCTTACGCATTAGCTCGGTTAAGGTGTCCGATTAAAAAAACATCAGGCTTTTATGTGCTTGCAACACAAATGTTGCCACCAGTGGGTCTAATTATTCCTTATTATTTGATTTTGCAAAAAATAGGTGGGCTCGACAGTTACTCTGGGCTAATTATTATTTACTTAACGTTCTCATTGCCTTTTGCAATCTGGTTAATGGTTTCATATTTTGAAGATATTCCCCTTGAAATGGAAGAGGCCGCGTTACTTGACCGCGCAGGTCGTTTGGGTGCGCTGTGGCACGTTATTTTGCCGCAAGCGCGAGGGGGTATTGCAGTCACAACTATTTTCGTATTTCTTAATGCATGGAATGAATTTCTATTTGCTGTCGTACTGGGTGGCAATCAGGTTCGAACGGTAACAGTGGCCATGTTTAATTTTATTTCTGTCGAACAGACTCAATGGGCAAGGCTTGCCGCCGGCGCAATGTTAGCCATGGCGCCCGTCATCATCATCGGTATATTTGCTCAACGTCATATTGTTAAAGGGTTGACTATAGGGGCTGTTAAAGGGGGAGGAAGGAGATGACATCGACTTCAGCAAATGTTTGTCTAGAAAAGGTTTCCAAAAGCTATGGGAAAACAGTCGTTTTACATGAAGTAAATCTAACAATTAAAGCAGGTGAATTTTTTGTCATGCTTGGTCCTTCAGGCTCAGGTAAATCAACCACATTACGAATTCTCGCGGGGTTAGAGGAAGTGAGCTCAGGAAGAGTATTCATGGACGAGGTTGATGTCACGTCAAAAGAACCTGGCGAACGTGACGTTGCTATGGTTTTTCAAAGCTATGCGCTTTATCCACATATGACTGTGGCCCAAAATATTGGCTTTCCACTCAAAATGGTGAAGAAATCAAAAGCTGAAATTGCTCAAAAAGTTAAAGAGGCTGCTGAAAAAGTTGAAATCAGTCATTTACTTCAACGCACGCCAGGGCAACTTTCTGGTGGTCAACAGCAAAGGGTTGCACTTGCTCGCGCAATTATTCGACAACCCAAGCTATTCCTGCTCGATGAACCCCTTTCTAATTTAGACGCCAAACTTCGACTTGATATGCGTCTTGAACTACACAAATTACAAAAATCTCTTGATACGACCACTGTCTATGTCACACACGATCAAGAGGAAGCCATGACGTTAGCGGATCGAATCGCAATATTTATGGATGGAAAAATTGTTCAAATTGGTACACCGCGTGAAATTTTTGTCACCCCAGCAACCGCAGCAGTCGCAGGTTTTATTGGTACACCTCCCATGAACTTGTTGCCCGGAAACTGGTCCGGCACGTCTGTGAATGTGAATGGATGCCATATGCAAGTGAGTGATGAAACAAATAAGTCTTGCCCTGTGATATTGGGTGTGCGTCCAAATGATATTTCTATCGTACAAGATGGCATTCCTGTCATGGTTGAACGAGTAGAAGACTTAGGTGACAGCACCATCACAAGTTTTCGTGACGCACAAGGTACGCTAATAAAGATGAAAAAAGAGAGTGAATCAACAGTCAATGAAGGTGAATCAGTAACCCTGGGTTTTAATCCGAAAGATGCTCACCTTTTTGATGCTTCAAGTGGAAATCGTATTTAACTTGCAAGCACTTTAAAAGATTTTTTTCATCTACCACTCTTACAAAATAGACAGACGGATTTTGATATGACAACGAACAAACCAAACGTAATTCTGATCTTAAATGATGACATGGGCTATTCAGATATTGGGTGTTTTGGCGGTGAAATCAATACACCCAACCTTGATAGATTGGCCTTTGGTGGCCTAAGATTTAGTCAGTTTTACAATACGGCGCGCTGTAGTCCATCTCGTGCCTCAATGCTGACGGGTTTACACCCCCATCAAACAGGCGTTGGTATCTTGACTTATGATGCAGGCCCTGAGGGTTATGCCGGAAATTTAAACAAGCGTTGTGTGACCATTCCTGAAGTACTGAAGTCTAATGGCTATAGAACTTATATGAGCGGAAAATGGCATGTTGCATCAAGCTTAACTAAGCCGACAGACACTTGGCCACTTCAAAGAGGCTTTGATGAGTTCTACGGCACTATTATTGGCGCAGGCAGTTTTTATGACCCGAATACATTGACCAGAGGCAACACTAACATTGAAAATGAAGCGCATGATAAAGATTTTTTTTACACTGATGCGATTAGTGATCAAGCGGTTAATTATATTGAGAACCATGTCAAACATCATGCCGACACGCCATTTTTTGAATATGTTGCTTATACCGCACCACATTGGCCCCTGCATGCCCACGAGGAAGACATTGCAAAATATAGAGGGCGGTTTGACGCTGGCTGGGATCAACTTCGTGAACAAAGATTAGAGAAATTAGTCAACC
>CALBMZ010000163.1 GCA_937896225.1 uncultured Alcaligenaceae bacterium
ATCTAAACTTAACCTGCTAGCCGTTGTTTCTTTTTGAAAGTTGTCAATTTGACTTTTTGAAACACCTTCCCAAACCAACTGCTTTTTGCGTCGATCAATCAAATCGATTTTGATGATGCCGTTGGTATATTGAACAACGGTTGGTGCAAAACCAAACCCACCGTAGCCAGGCCATGGCTGGTACCAACCCCCATCAAAGCCATAAGGGCCCCAAGCCATCGGTGGAGGCGCTACATATTCAGCTTCGTTGCGTATTTTTATAAAGAAGTTAACCAATAAATCTGGGTTTTCAGCTTGAAAAACATAACCTCGCTGTGTCATTTGATCATTGACTGCTGTTTTTAACCTTGCCGTCACGATTGTTGTATAACCCCCGTGATCGGTACCTAAGGGCTCTGCAAACGCAAAGGTTTTATAAGCGGCAAAGTTTGCTTGATGATCGTAATCGGTTGAGATTTGTGGGGTGTTCAAGCCTGCGCATGCACCTAACAATAACGTTGAGGACAAACAAACCCCACCCAATAGTTTATGAAGCATCTGACGCATGATGAAGCCCTTTAATTTTTATAAAAATACTTCACGCTAAGAATTACCGTGAAGTATGTCATTTTAGTTTGAACGATGGAATAAAACTTACGACTTTTAAATACAAACCTTAATTAACGACTTTAATTTAGCACTAACTCACCTTTTACAAGGCGAGTAACCATTGACTTTGCCCATTTGCGAGCTGGCAACTTATATTGTGTTTCAACTTGTTGAGCCCGCTCATATAAATCTTCCCAAGGTACGTTGATGGGTGGGCCTTTGAAAGCCAACACAATTTGGTTACCTTCATCGATTTGCGGCAAAAAAAGTAAGCGCCCGCCAAAAGCCAACTCAATATTTCGCACATTTTGACTAAAACTTTCGTGTGCACCAAACAGATTGACAACCATAATGCCAACAGGCGACAAGACCTCGAAACAACTTGCATAAAAATCTAATGAATCACGGACAGGCCCACGCGCTTGAGCATCGTATAAGTCAACCATCAAAATGTCACAACTATGCACGTTTCTAGGGTTTTGCACCCACTGACCCGCATCTTCTTGAAATATTTCAAATCGTGGTTGATTTGACAAGTTAAAAAACTGCTGGCAAACGCGAACAACATTGGGGTTCCATTCGATGACCAATAAACGATTGGTTAAGTGTTTTAAACAAAACCGAGTCAGCGAACCGGCCCCTAAGCCCAACTGCCCGATGACGGCGTCAGCCTGGGGCTGAAGAAACAACAACCAGGACATCATCTGCTGTGTATAAGCTAAAACCAAACGATTTGGCTTACTGACTTGCATCGCACCTTGCACCCATGGCGAATCAAAATGCAAATAACGTATGCCAGATTGTTCAGAAACCATTGGTTGATCAAGCGCCACAACAGGCGACTTTTTCATAGACGTTGCACCATCGGTATTAACCCGTTAAAATAATAAAGTATCTAATTGTCAATTTATGAATACGTGTTGGTTTATCAGTGTAAACGTTTATCTTTACGTCGTTTATTTACTGGCTCCTTCGGCGACTCGCTCAACCCTAACGGAATTTAAATGAAATCAGGCATTCACCCAACCTATCACGATGTTGTGTTTTTAGACCAACAAACGGGTAATCAGTTCATCACTCGCTCAACGCTTACCAGCCGTGACAGTATTGAAATTGATGGTAAAAAATTACCTCTATTTAAATGTGAAGTGACTTCTGAATCACATCCTTTTTACACTGGCGCTCAAACTCGTATCGTTGAAGCAGGCCGTGTTGAAAGATTTCGTGCACGTTTCGCTCGCACTTCAGGCACCCGTGCCAAGCCCGCTACGGCTTAATTTCTGTTTTTAAGAAGTACTTAATAAATACGAGAGGCAGCCAACTGGCTGCTTTTTTATTGCGACACGCTTCCTCACCCTACAGCTTCATTCAATTTTAAAGAATAAAAGGGTATAAAGTTTAATCTTCATGCTTAACCGTAATCGCTCTGCAGTTGCTTACACGCCGGTGCGCTTGATCGCCTCGGCAACTAAGCGCTTGCCTACGGTTTGGCTGTTACTCATTGCAACGCTCTATATTTTACTGGGCTTGTTTGATCGCGCCCCTTGGAAAACTGATGACGTGATCGGTTTAGCCACCATGCTTTCTGCTTTAAATGAAGGGCATATTGCTTGGCTCATTCCACACATCGGTTCAACCACCCTCACTCAAAATGGTCCTCTACCTATGTGGGTAGGAGCAGCCTTTATGTGGATGCTCGAACCACTCATCAGCCACATTGCCGCGGCTCGAGTCGCAGTCATATTTTGGTTCGCTGTCATGCTTTGGGCACTTTGGTACGGTACTTATCTTTTAGGCCGTCGCAACGAAGGGCAACCCCTTGCTTTACCATTCGGTGGCGAACCGACCCCACGGGCTTATGGTCGACTGTTGGCTGACGTCAGTGCGTTATTTTTAATGGCAACAGTTGGCGTGCTTCTGCGTCTACACGAAACCTCTGAAGCCCCCACGTTAATGGCCATACAAGCACTTATTTTATTGGGTGCGATTCGTATGCTTGACAAGCCTTTTCAAGGCTCAATACTCATCGGTGCAGCCTTGGGGGGTGCTTTCTTAACGCGTGGTTTACCTGCTACCCTACCCTTAGTCATAGGCTTAATTATTGTTTTATTGCCACGCAAGCCAATGAATGGTCGTAAAAAATGGGTTGTATGGTCAGTTTCCTTAGGCTTTGCAATAAGCGTTGCTTGGCTTTACCTGGCACAACAGGCTGACCCTGCCTGGGCAGATGAATGGTGGCACTGGAACAGCAGTTTATTGGGCTTAGGTGGGGTTCACGACATATTTAGACCCTTGCGTGATTTACCTTGGTTTATTTGGCCAACTTGGCCGCTGGCACTGATGGCAGCTTGGAATTGGCGCAGAACACTGACTGCGCCTCATATTTGGCTACCTTTATCATTTTTTATAGCTCAATTAATCGGGCTTGCTTTAACCTCTAACCCTGGTGAGCTTGACTATGTTTCGCTTGCCATCCCCTCAGCCATGCTGGCGGCCTTCGCCGTCCCAACCATGCGTCGAGGCATGATCAACACACTTGATTGGTTTGCCCTCATGTGTTTTTCAGTCACCACAACCTGCGTATGGGTGGGTTGGTTTACACAACAAACTGGTTTTCCGGCAGGTATTGCACACAATATTGCACGTCAAACGGTGGGTTACGAACCTGTTATTGTGTGGCCAGCCGTTGCTATGGGCGCAGTGGTCAGTGGAGTATGGTTACTGACCATGCGATGGCGTCTGGTGTTTCAGCCTACTGCCTTATGGCGCGGTGCACTGCTATGTGCCACTGGCATTACGGCCACATGGGCTTTGTTGGTGTTGCTTTGGTTGCCAACAGTTGACTACGTTCGCAGTTACCAACCTATGTCAGCAGCCATTCATCAAGCCTTACTTAAAGAGTCTACACAGGCGGGGCAGTTACCATGTGTGCGCGCTTTGGGTGTTTCAGAAGGGGTTAGGGCTTCTATTTATGTTTTTGACAACTTAACTTTTTCATATTCAAGTGAATGTAAGTTAATTTTGCAACAAACTACCATTCAGCGGTTACTAGACCGTGCTGCGGGGTTCGAAGATAACGCAACCGTTATCTGGCTAGGCTCTCGGGGAGCCGATCGCTTTGATCGATATCGGCTTCTTAAATTAAACCCTTAATGGCTATCGTTTTATGAGCGTTATGCTCGACAACAGTGCGTCAATCTTGCGTACATTGCGCAATATTTTGCGCCAAGCGTGGCCAATATTAGTCAGTCAATGGGCCAGCATTTCATTTGGTGTCCTCGACACTGCGATGACAGGTCACGCAAGCCCAGTAGACTTGGCCGCAACAGCTTTGGCTGTGGCTATTTATATTTCTGTCTTTGTGGGCTTGATGGGTGTTATGCATGCGCTTATTCCCATTCAAGCCCAACATTTTGGGGGTAAACGCTACGAAGCGGTAGGCCGCGCTTTTAGCCAAGGCATATGGGTAGCTTTAATGCTGTCAGTTTGTGGCGGCATGTTGATGAGCTTTCCTGATTTATGGCTTTCATTTTCAGGAAATGTTGAGCCTGGTGTACGCGAGCGATTAGGCCAGTATTTAATCGTTTTAACATTTGGCTTACCTGCTGCCTTAATGTTTAGAACCGTTTATGCTCTGGCTAATGCCGTATCACGGCCAAAGTTGTTCATGATGATCAACTTAGTCGGTGTTGCGATTAAGGCATTTCTGAATTGGCTATTAATTTTTGGCAATGGTGGGTTTCCTGAGCTTGGAGCAGTCGGTGCAGGTTTAGCTTCGGTAACCGTTTACTGGCTAAGCTTTGGTTTTGGCCTGTGGTGGGTTCTACGCGACCCCTTTTACAAACGGTTTGACCTTAAGCTTCGCGCCCCACGCTTGAAAGAAATTTGGGATATTTTACGTCTGGGTATACCCATGGGCGCCTCATATATGGTTGAAGTAAGCGCCTTTACCTTTATGGCCTTGTTGATTGCTAACGAGGGCACCGCCACAACAGGGGGGCACCAAATCACCGCTAACTTAGCTGCCCTGTGTTACATGATGCCCATGGCAATAGGTGTTGCGTCAGCCGCTTTAACAGCCCAAGCCATTGGTGCCCAACAACATATTTTGGCCCATCGAACAGGCATGCTTGGTATTGGCGTTACCCTAACAGGCGCCCTGCTTACCGCGTGCGTGTTGTTTTTTGGTAGAGAACAGATTGTGGCAATGTATACCGATGATGCGGCAGTTACAGCTATTGCCCTGTCATTGTTAGCCATTTTGCCTTGGTTTCATGTGATTGATTCCATGCAATGCGCCAATATCTATTTGCTACGTGCCCACAAAATTGCAATGGTTCCGTTAATCTTACAGACCTTATCTTTAACAATTGTGGGGTTATTAGGCGGTTGGTATTTCGGTTTTGGCCCCGGCAAAGGTTTGTTTGAGGGGGTTAGACAATTTTTGCTAGCCGGCTCACCGCCTGGGGCTGGCACAATGTGGATCATGGCAGGGCTTGGCCTAAGCATTTCGGCCATCGCCCTTCACTTATGGTACAGACTGATTATTCACCCTCGGCAACTGCGTTTACAGCAGCCGGCAAACGAATAAAATGCTCGCGGTAATACCGCATCTCGTCGATTGACTCGTAAATATCGGCCAATGCCTCGTGACGGCTTTTCTTCACAAAACCTTTTAATAATTCAGGTTGCCAACGGCGAGCTAACTCTTTTAAGGTGCTGACATCAACCGTTCGATAATGAAAAAACTGCTCTAGCATGGGCATGTATTTGTACATAAACCGACGGTCTTGACTGACTGAGTTTCCACATAATGGTGACTTACCCGGCGGCACATGTTTTTTTAAAAACTCAATAAGCTGCATCTCGGCTTCATTTTCGGAAAGTGTTGAAGCCTTAACACGCTCAATTAAACCACTTTTGCCGTGAGTAGATTGATTCCATTTATCCATTGCTTGCAGTAAAGTATCAGACTGATGAATAACCAGAACGGGCCCTTCTGCCACCACCGTTAAGTCGGGCTCTGTGACGACAACTGCCACCTCAATAATGCGTTCTTTTTCTGGGTCAAGGCCAGTCATTTCCATATCTAACCAAACAAGACGCATATCTTGCGAGGCAATTGAACCATTTGATGCTTTGGGCGTTGCAGCCATAAGGTAGACCTATAATAAGTAATGTGTGTGTAGTGTTTGTATTTTCTCACAACCCATTTTTTCATGTAAACCCTGCGTTGAACCTATCCTATATGCTAACCAGCTTATTTCTCATTTTCTTAGTGGCAGACTTAGGCATTCGCCTTTGGCTGGCGAACCGCCAAATTCGTTACGTACGCGCAAACCGCGATAAAGTGCCCCCTGCATTTGCTGAACGCATCGGCCTAAGCAGCCACCAGCGCGCAGCTGACTACACCGTCGCACGTAAACGCCTGACGATTATTGCGGGGGTATTCGACACTTTGGTCCTACTTTGGTTGACCTTGGGGGGCGGTCTGACACACATTGAAACGTTTGTCTCTGCCTACATCAGCCAAGCTTTTAGCGCACAAATTGCATTTGTGGTGGCAATTGGTTTGTTTATAGGGCTTATCGGCTTACCTTTTTCAGTGTATCGACAATTTAAAATCGAAGCTGATTTTGGTTTTAATCGTATGACCCCAAAGTTGTTCGTAAGCGACTTATTAAAAGGCACCCTACTTGGCGCCGTAATTGGCTTACCCCTTTTTGCTATTATTTTGTTTTTGATGGAAAAAGCTGGTACCACTTGGTGGGTTTGGGCTTGGGCGGTATGGGCAGCATTTAATTTGTTAGCCATGTGGGTCTTCCCCACCTGGATCGCGCCTCTTTTCAATAAATTTTCACCATTAGATGACCCCCAATTAGCAGAACGTATTCAAGGGTTGGCTAAACGCTGTGCATTTACCATTACCGGTTTATTTGTAATGGACGGCTCAAAACGGTCGGCGCATGGCAACGCATACTTTACAGGTTTTGGTAAATCGCGACGCATTGTTTTTTTCGATACCCTTTTATCTCGTCTAACCCCACCAGAAATTGAGGCAGTATTGGCTCACGAATTAGGTCATTTCAAGCATAAACACATCACCAAGCGCCTCATTACAACCTTGCTGGGTTCTTTGATTTTGTTTGCTCTATTGGGTTGGTTATCAGCCTCACCTTGGTTTTTTAGCGAATTGGGGGTTGCTCACAACCCAGACGCACCAAACCATGCCATGGCGTTGATCCTCTTTTTTATGGTGATCCCTGTTTTTACATTCCCCCTTACACCACTGATGAGCTTTTTGTCACGCCGTGACGAGTTTGAGGCTGACCAATTTGCAGTGGCACAAGCCAACAGTTCTGACTTGGTCAGCGCTCTCGTAAAACTGTACGATGACAATGCAGCAACGCTTACACCTGACCCGATGCACTCGGCCTATTACGACAGTCACCCACCCGCCTCAATTCGCATTCAAAGACTTAAGGGCGCATGAGTAAACATAATCAGGCAAAACGTCACACACCTGAAGTTGATGCCTCGCAGAAACCCTTAATTGGGCGGGTGATCAGTGCGCACGGTAGGCACTATGGTGTTGAATTGCCTGATGGTACAAAGCGCCTTTGCTACCCCCGCGGCAAACGTAACGATGCAACCGTGGGTGACTATGTAGACGTGGTGTTTGACACCAACCAATCGGGCAGTGTTGGCAAAGAAGGCTCACTTTTAGCCGTACACTCCAGAAAAAATATTTTGTTTCGCTCTGACGAAAACCGCACCAAGCAATTTGCAGCAAATGTCGATTTAGTCATCATTGTGACTGCTGTTGAACCCATTTTTTCTGATGATTTACTGGGTCGTGCTTTAACGGGTAGCTGGGCTGCAAATATTCAACCTTTAATTATTCTTAACAAAGTCGATTTAACCCAAGGCATTTTGGCAGCGCGCCAAAGGCTAGCGCCTTATCAAACGTTGTCTGTTCCAGTTATTGAGTTATGTGCTCATGACAGCAATCAGGTTCATGCATTATTACTGCCCCACATGCAAAATAAAACGAGTTTATTACTCGGGCAAAGTGGTATGGGAAAATCAACTTTGCTCAATGCGTTAATACCTTCAGCGCAGGCTGCAACGCAAATGCACTCAGTTGCTTTAGGAGCTGGCAAGCACACCACTACCGCAACGCGTTTGTACCATCTGCCAAATGACCAAGGTTACTTAGTTGATTCGCCAGGCTTTCAGGCTTTCGGGCTATTGCATTTATCTCGCTCAGAAATCGAGCAGGGCTTTCCAGAGTTTAGACCGTTTAACACTCAGTGCCGGTTTTATAACTGTACCCATCAACACGAACCCGGTTGCGGTGTACTTGAAGCATTGGCACGTGGTGACATTACAGCTAGCCGTTTGGCTCTATTTCAACGTTTAATTGAGTCGAATGCAGCCGCTAAAATTTGATAGGTACCTCGTAACATCGCAGCAGTTGCACCCCAAATAAAATAATCTTGCCAAGGTACTGAATAATACTGACGGGTTGAACCGTCAGATAAGTGTGCAGTATGTAGCCGATAGTTTTGTGGGTCAGTAAAGAAAGCCAAAGGCACTTCAAATACTTGGGCCACTTCAAACGCGTCTGGCGCGAGGTCAAAGCCCGGTTTGATTAACGCAGCAACCGGGGTAATGTGAAAGCCCGTACCTGTTCGATATAAGGGCAGTTGCCCAACAATATCAATATGGTGAGCCGGCAAACCGGTTTCTTCGACGGTTTCACGTATGGCAGCCGCGTGCGGATTGGCATCAAATGTTTCAATTCGCCCCCCCGGAAAACTAACCTGCCCAGCATGATCATGTAAATGTGCGGTACGTTGCGTCAACATGACAGTAATACCCGTTTCGCGCAATACAAAGGGCACCAACACTGCCGCTTCAACCCAATGATCTTCATGGCCCTGAAAACGAATACGCGTTTCAGGTGGTAAATCGAGTTGAGTTTGCCACGTCTGACTAAATGTTGAGCGTAAAAAATCAGCATCAAGCGAGGTGGCAGGCACTTGCCCCATGTGGTCAGAACCGACCACCCAAGGTTGAGTGTGCGCCTCAAAATTAGGAATCTTGGGAGTACGTACCTTAGGCTTTTTATCCAACGGGTGAGTCATGGCTCAAAACGTTTTAAATAACACAAAAGAAAACCCTGACAATGCAGGGCTTTGCTTAACTGACGTTGACTTAACTGACGTTGGCTTAAACAACGTGACAGCAATATTTATGCTGTAACAGCTGCTGGGCTAACGCGACGAACCAACTTTTCTTTAATACGTGCAGATTTACCTGAACGGTTACGCAAGTAGTAAAGCTTGGCACGACGCACATCACCACGACGCTTCACTTCAATTGAAGCAATTTGAGTTGAGTACAACTGGAAGGTACGCTCAACGGCTTCGCCTGATGATATTTTGCGAACGATGAATGCTGAATTTAAACCACGGCTACGGCGGGCGATAACGACACCTTCGTATGCCTGCACACGTTTACGTGTACCTTCAACAACGTTTACGTTGACAATAACAGTATCACCTGGTGCAAACTCGGGGATTGTTTTGCCTTCAGTTAGACGAGCAATTTCTTCTTGCTCAAGAATAGCGATTAAGTTCATTTATTAGAGCTCCGATATCGTACTCTCGGCTGTTGCAATGCAACGGGTAGACTCACTATGCGCTTAAATTACGGATGCATATTTCTTGACAGATTATCTTACAAAAGTTGTGAATAAAACCAACGTAAGAAAACTAGGCAAGGCTAAATTTGAGTCTCTTTCTTTTTGCAAGTATCAAAACATTTGATACCCGCCGCCGGGCAGAGGATATTTGACTAGCTCGTTATTTTACACAATTTTCAGGGTGTTGTTGCCATGCTGTTGTTGCCATGCTGTTGTTGCCATTCGTCACAGACCCATTACATTTCCAAGCCACATGAAACACGGCACCATAGCGGCCCAAACCACAACTGCAAATACATCGCCAGCAATACTGGGTGGACGACTGGCGTTATGAGACATTAACGAGTTTGATATTGAAGCGTTAGATGCAAAACATTTTGATGCGGTGTGGTTTGACGCGATATAGCTTAATGCGGCAGAACCTGATATTGGAGAAAATGGAGCAGAATGAGTTGAATGTGTGACTTGCATGATTTAAACCCTCAGTACTGTTGATATGTACCACTACTGTACATAAAAACAGTACTGTATGCAAGTACAGTTACAACTGTTTTGTGATTTCGGGTACCGCTTCGAACAAATCAGCCACTAACCCGTAATCGGCCACCCCAAAAATAGGGGCTTCAGCGTCTTTATTAACCGCCACAATAACTTTAGAGTCTTTCATGCCCGCTAAATGCTGTATGGCACCAGAAATACCGATGGCAACATACAACTGAGGTGCAACAATTTTGCCTGTTTGCCCCACTTGCCAATCATTTGGGGCATAACCCGCGTCTACTGCGGCACGCGACGCACCCAAGGCTGCGCCAAGCTTGTCAGCCAGCGGGTCAAGCACTTTAAAGTTTTCAGCACTGCCCATGCCTCGACCACCCGACACCACCACGCGGGCGCCCGCTAACTCTGGACGGTCGCTGGTTGCTAACTCGCGACTGACAAAGCTTGACTTTTCATTTGCTGCCACAGGGTCGACTGCCTCAACCACCCCACTGCCCCCTTCATTTGATAAGGCATCAAATGCAGTAGTGCGAACTGTGATGACTTTAACGGCATCAGACGACTTTACTGTTGCAATGGCGTTACCCGCATAAATAGGGCGTTCAAACGTATCGGCATCTTGAACGGCAATGATGTCAGAAATTTGAGCAACATCTAAATTAGCAGCAACTCGTGGCGCCACGTTTTTACCCGATGCGGTTGAAGCAAACAAAATATGACTATGGCCAGCAGCGAGGTTAAGGACTTGTTGCGCCAAGTTTTCAGCCAAGCCATCTGCTAAGGCAGGCGAGTCAGCTAACAAAACCTTTTTGACACCTGCGCAGGCCGCGACCTGAGCCGCAACATCAGCTAGACCTGCTCCGGCACCGGCTACTAATACATGAACATCTTCACTGATTTTGACAGCCGCAGCAATGGCATTAAGGGTTGCGCTTTTGACGTGCGCATGATCGTGTTCAGCTATGACAAGTACAGACATGTTTATACCACCTTCGCTTCGTTTTTGAGTTTATCGATGAGAGCCGCAACATCGGGCACTTTAATACCCGCAGAACGTGCGGGCGGGTCTGTCACTTTAAGCGTTGCTAAGCGCGGTGTAGGGTCAACCCCTAACGACTCGGGCGTAACAATATCGAGTTGCTTTTTCTTAGCCTTCATAATGTTGGGTAAGGTGACGTAACGCGGTTCGTTCAGCCGCAGATCAGTCGTAATGATGGCTGGCAGTTTAATTTTGATGGTCTCAAGCCCACCATCAACTTCGCGTGTCACCGTTGCAAAGCCGTCAGCCACTTCAACTTTACTCGCAAAGGTGGCTTGCGGCCACGAGAGTAAAGCAGCCAACATTTGACCCGTTTGATTGGCATCGTCGTCAATCGCTTGCTTACCCAAAATGATTAAATCGGGCAATTCTTTTTCTGCGATTGACTTAAGTAATTTAGCCACAGCCAAAGGTTGCAACTCGACCTCGGTTTGCACCAAAATACTTCGATCAGCACCAATCGCCATGGCTGTTCTTAATGTTTCTTGACACGCAAGCGGGCCGCAAGAAATGGCGACCAACTCAGTGGCGACTCCTTTTTCTTTGAGTCGCGTGGCTTCTTCTATGGCGATTTCATCAAAGGGATTCATCGACATTTTGACGTTAGCGATATCTACGCCAGTCTGGTCAGATTTGACACGTACTTTTACGTTGTAGTCAACCACACGTTTGACAGGAACCAGCACCTTCATTACATTCTCCGAACTAAAAGTTTAACTATATAGATTAGTTTACAACTTTGACAGGGCTTTGATATGCGCTGCAACACTTCGACCCAATGCTGATAAGTTATAACCCCCTTCTAGAGCACTGATTATGCGCCCTTTGGCATATTGATCGGCCACCGTCACAATTTGTTGTGTTAGCCAAGCGTAGTCGGCCTCAACCAGACCCATCTGAGCTATATCATCTTCGCGATGGGCATCGAAACCTGCTGAAATGAAAATAAGCTCTGGCTGATGCTCGGCTAAGCGGGGCAACCACTGCTCGAGCACTAATTTACGAACCACTTCACCTGAAGAATAAGCGGGTACAGGTACATTGACCATATTTGAGGCGGGGTTGTGAACGCCACAGTCAGGAAAAAGCGGGTACTGAAAAAAACTACACATCAAAATGCGCGCATCGCCTGCAAAGATAGCTTCCGTGCCATTGCCGTGGTGCACATCAAAATCTATCACTGCGATGCGTTGCAAACCATACTTTTCAATCGCATGCAACGCAGCAACCGCGACATTGTTATAAAAACAAAACCCCATGGCTTGCTCACGTGACGCGTGATGACCTGGGGGCCTCACCGCACAGAATGCTGTGGTTGCTTGATTTGCCATAACCGCATCGACAGCCGACACCACAGCACCCGCAGCATACCGAGCGGCCTCAAGGGTATGGGGGTTCATGACCGTGTCACTGTCGACTTCAAAATAACCCGATTTAGGCGACCCATGCTCAAGTTTGGTTAAGTACGATTCAGGGTGTACCAGAGATAAAATATGATTACCAACCGGACCAAAGTCTTGATTTTCTTTCAAATATGACAGCAAACCACTTGATAACAGTTGATCAGAAATGGCATCTAGCCGCTCTGGGCACTCGGGGTGACCAGAGCCCATCTCGTGCAATTTACAGGCGGGGTGAGTAATATATAGTGTCTCCATAGGGTAATTATGTCGAAATATTCGCCAGTTGTGCAACCTTTAATTAAACGTGGTTTGATCTATGTCGCGTTTTCATTTGCTCTGACAGCCTGTTCAAGCGTTGAGCCCCCTGAGAAAAGTCAAAAAAACAACTCTCAAACCCCTTTAAATGGTCAGAGCAAGGATGCACCCACACCATCACAAAACTCGCCCGTAGCGGACTTTGCGAAACAAGTTTCTATAAACCGTGGCATACCTTTAGCCCAGGTTCAATTGCTGCTTAGCGAGGCGCGTTATCAAAGCACGGTTGCCCGACTCATGACACCGCCCCCGCCTGATCAGGCGAAGTCTGTTCGTAATTGGCAAGTTTATCGACAGCGATTTGTTGAACCCATTCGCATACGTGGTGGTGTCGCATTTATGCAAGCTCACGCTCAGGCATTACAAAAAGCCGAGCGTCTATACGGTGTGCCAACTGAGGTCATCGCAGCCATTATTGGCATTGAAACCCTTTATGGTCGAAGCATGGGCGATTTCAAGGTACTTGATGCCTTAAACACCTTGGCTTTTTATTACCCACCCCCCATTCGTCCTGACCGCGTTAAGCTATTTCAAGACCAGCTAGCTGATTTAATAGAACTAGATGTCGCGGGCAAAATTGATGCACGTACACAACGCGGTTCGTTTGCCGGGGCAATTGGTATTCCACAGTTTATGCCTGGCAGCATCTTGCGTTACGCCGTTTCAGCGCAGTCAAATCAGCGTATTGATTTATCAAATAATTTTGATGATGCTATTTTGTCGGTGGCAAACTTTTTGGTCAAACATGGCTGGGTAAAGGGTTTACCTATTTTTGCACCTGTGACACCACCTACCGATGCAGGCAAGTTAGTTGATGGCGGTTTAACACCCTATTTAAAATGGTCTGAACTGAAAGCTGCAGGGTCTGAACTTATAGTTGCCACATCAGCTAAGAACCAAGCGGCAGATTCACCCCCTAATTGGCAAAACTATTTGATGGGCGTGATTGATCTACCCTTACCTACTCAAAATACAGTCAAATACCTTGTGGGTTCGCCTAACTTTTTTGTGATCACGCAATATAACCGCAGCTACTTTTATGCCACGGCGGTGACAGAGTTAGCCCAAGCGATCAAGCAATCGATGTGAAATTCAGGCTTAGAACACTAAGCATTAAACACACCCGTTGATAAGTAGCGGTCACCCCGATCGCAAACAATTGAAACAATGGTGGCATTATGTACCGATTGGGCGATACGCAATGCCGCAACAAAAGCGCCCGCTGCCGAAATACCGGCAAAAATGCCCTCTTCAGCAGCCATTTGGCGTGCCATAGCCTCGGCTTCTTTTTGTTCAATCGTTTCAAACTGATCAACTAATGAGGCATCATAAATTTTGGGTAAATAGGCTTCGGGCCATTTCCGTATGCCCGGAATTTGAGAACCTTCGGCCGGTTGGGCCCCAATAATTTGAATATCTGGGTTTTGAGACTTTAAATATCGAGCCACGCCCGTAATGGTGCCGGTCGTACCCATTGCACTGACAAAATGGGTAATAAGACCCTGGGTTTGTTGCCAAATTTCAGGGCCAGTGGTTTCAAAATGTGACAGCGGATTGTCTGGATTTGAAAACTGATCAAGTACCTTACCTTGCCCCTGCGCTTGCATGGTGGCCGCCAAGTCACGAGCGTATTCCATGCCACCTTGGTTAGCTGGGGTCAAAATGAGCTCGGCACCGTATGCTGTCATGGCGGCACGACGCTCAACTGACAAATTATCTGGCATGATCAAAATCATTCGGTAACCCCGCATGGCAGCCACCATCGCTAAAGCAATACCCGTGTTGCCACTGGTCGCTTCAATTAACGTGTCACCGGGTTTGATTTCTCCACGTGCCTCTGCATTACGAATCATATATAAGGCAGGCCGGTCTTTTACTGAACCAGCAGGGTTATTACCCTCGAGCTTGCCTAATAAAACATTGCCTCGGGGTGCACCCATCAGACCAGGAATGCGCTGAAACGCGACCAAGGGGGTGTTGCCAACAGTTTGTTCAAGGGTTTGATGGGGCATTGTCAATTAACCATATTTCGGGGGTAATAGAGGAGGCCTGGGTTTTTGACAACCTAGTTGGCCGCGCAGCACGATTAGGTACTTGGTTTGATTTTAGCGCGCTTGCTTGAACGGTGTGCATACCCACACCATTTGAAGAGCTCTGGCCAACTGACCGTGATTCTAAACCAACTGTTAAACCTGCAGCTTTAAAACGTTTAATACGCTTTGCACCCAAACCACTGACCCGTTCACTCAAGTGTTCGAGCGATTCAAAAGGGCCACGAGCCCTTTCAGTCACGATGCGCTCTGCCATTTTAGGTCCTATACCTGAGATGCTTTGTAATGCCTGCGCTGAGGCTTGATTCACATCAACTGCCCAAGCATTCACCATAAAGGGTAAGAATAGAAGTGGTAGCAATCGCTGCAATGGGTGTGATCGAAATAATCGAAATAATCTAAATAATTGAAATGGCGAATTTGACATAGAAAATTGACCCCAAAAAAAAGGTCAATCTTGGCAAATCATTGTGTTTGAATAAAGAGCCATGTTCAACATTAACCATGCGTATTAACGCCCATGGCTAAATCGAATACGAATAAAAACCCTTTGAGGGTCTAGCTTTGCGCCAACCAATCGCGCACGTAATGCGCCACACCGGTTTGTACATCTTGCATGGCTGCCGTAAAACCACTGCCCCGCAAAGCTGTGACGTCAGCCTGGGTGTAGCTTTGATAACGCCCTTTTAAGTCTTCTGGGAACGGTATGTAGCGTAAGAAACCTTGGCGCACGAGTTCAGTTTGTGACAGAACACTTTCACCACGAGATTCGCGCAAGGTATTCACTACGGTTGCCGCGACATCGTTAAAAGGTTGGGCGTGGCCCGTACCACAATTAAAAATGCCACTTACTTGGGGGTGATCTAAAAAATGAAGGTTAACGGCGACCACATCGCTGACAGCAATAAAGTCACGCATTTGACCGCCATTTTCGTATCCGTTCCAACCTTCAAATAAGCGTACATGGCCTTCAGCCATAAACTGCTGCATATTATGAAACGCGACAGAGGCCATGCGACCTTTGTGTTGTTCCTGAGGACCATAAACATTGAAATAACGCAAACCCACCACTTGCGCCGTGAGGCTTGACATACGTGCTCGTAACACCTGATCAAATAAAAATTTCGAATAGCCATATACATTTAATGGGCCTTCGTTTTCAAGTGACTCGGTATAGACTGGCCCAGCCCCATAGACCGCTGCAGATGAAGCATAAATGAAGGGAATGCGCTTAGCCTGACACCATTCAAACAACTCAAGTGTGTAACGATAGTTATTGTTCATCATGAAACGGCCGTCTCGCTCGGTGGTGTCTGAGCAAGCCCCTTGATGAAAAACGGCTGTCACATCAGACAAACCACTTTCGCTAGCATCGAGTTTCAGCCGGGCACGAAACTCGTCTTTATCTTGGTAGTCAGCTATTTGGCCATGGGCTAAATTTACAAATTTATCGCCTTGCTGTAGGTCGTCAACAGCCAAAATATTGTCAATACCTCGGGCATTCAAACCCTTAACCAAATTGGCGCCAATGAAGCCGGCTGCGCCTGTAACGATAATCATAAGAGTTCCTCTGCTGTCACAATTGATGTTCCTAATTTGCCCACAACGATACCCCCAGCGCGATTCGCCCATTGCATGGCATCTACCCAATCGGCACCGGTGCCCCGCATGACGGCAAGCATCGCCAATACCGTATCTCCTGCACCTGACACATCAAACACTTCTTGAGCCATGGCTTCAACATGGTGCCGATCTGCAGCCGTAAACAAAGTCATACCTTGCTCTGAACGGGTCACGAGCAAGACTTCTAAGGCAAGCTTTTCTCGCAGAGCTTGCGCTCGTGTGGTGAGTTCATCTTCAGTTTTCCAAACCCCCACGGCTTGTTGCATTTCTAGCCGATTAGGGGTGACCAAACTGGCGCCTCGGTAGTGTGCGTAATCATTGCCTTTTGGGTCAACCAAAATAGGTAAGTTATGCGTTTTGGCTTTTTCAATCAACAACTCAACATGCGTTAAGGCGCCTTTGGCATAGTCAGAGAGTACCAACACGTCGTGATTGGCGAGTACTTTTTCAACTTGTTGATGCAACGCATCAATGCAAGAGCTTGAGGGGGGCTGTTCAAAATCAACCCGTAACAATTGCTGTTGCCGACCGAGCACTCGCATTTTAAGGGTCGTCGGGTGAACGGGGTCACTTACTAAGCTATCTGAAACGCCATCATGTGCTAACAATTCACGTACACGCACGCCAGGCTCATCTTGACCGATAATGCCAGCCAAAGTTGCTTTGCCACCAAGTGCCACAATATTTCGGGCAACATTGGCGGCCCCACCGAGACGATCTTCACGTCTGGCCACATGCACAACCGGCACAGGCGCTTCAGGTGATATACGCTCGACTTCGCCAAACCAATATCGGTCGAGCATGACGTCACCCACGACTAAAACGCGTACATTTTGAATTGCTTGTAGTGGAAAAGGTTTCATTGAGATTCTTCTAAACGACGAGGGCGATAGGTTTCCCAACCATGACAGCCCGGACATTGCCAGTAATAACGTTTTGCTTGAAAGCCACAAACGTGGCAAGTGTAACGATCTAGACGTTGCGAATGCTGCTTCATGACACTGCGCAGCAATACCAAATCATCTTTATTGAGCGCTCTATCGTCGATGGAGTGGTCAGGCTCGGGTGCTACCCGGTCAGCTTGTGCCAGTTCTACTTCTATCAAACTATCGAGCCCCAGCAGCGAAGGGTGCGCTCGTAAGCCATCGCGTGCAAAAAGCCATGCTGTTTCACTATTTTGTTGTGTTCGCAACGCTTTGAAAATAACTTGAAATAAATCAAGTGAGGGGTGTAATTGGTAATGTCGTGAAAGAGTTTCAATGGCTTTGCCCGTTAAACGAGTATCGACCGTTACGAGCTGCTGTGCCATCAAACCCACATATTCAGGGGCCTGATCTAGAACGGACAAAAGATGCTGCCTTTGGGCTTCATCGTCATCTTCTAATGCTGCAAAACTGGCTCGCAACATCAACAAACGCGCACGTGAGGCTTGTGTTGAGGCACTTGGGTCGTTGTCGACAACCTCTTGAGCTTCTTGAATGGCTTGGCGGGCAACGACGAGATCTGGCGGTTTGGCCTCAAGCGCTTTTTGTGCGATTTCGCAGGAATAGTGCACGCGCTGAGGAACCAAGTCGTCAACTTGCTTACCCAATTGTTTGACTGCTTCAATTGCTCGTGACCAGTCTCGCTCTGACTCATAAATACGCACCAACGCACGTTTGGCCTGAACAGAATAAGCGGTTGATTCAAGCTCTAAATAGGCGGCCTCAGCGCGATCAAGCATACCGGCTTTGAGATAGTCTTGCGCCAATTCATGTAGAGCGTGTTCACGTTTAGTATCGGGTAAATCGGCACGTAATAACAAGCTTTGATGCACTCGAATAGCCCGCTCGGTTTCACCACGACGACGAAACAAACTACCTAAGGCAAAGTGCAAATCAACGGTTTCGGGGTCGAGCTTGGCCACTTCCACAAACGCATCAATCGCACGATCGGGCTGTTCGTTGAGAAGAAAATTTAAACCCTTAAAGTATGAATCAGGCAAATGACGGGTTTCAGACAAAATATGCCGGAAATCAAAGCGCGCTGCCATCCAGCCTAAAGCAAAGAGCAACGGCAAAAAAATTAACCACCAAGATTCGAAATCCATTTAAGGCTCTTATAAAGGGGTAACGCTAGCAGACGACGCTGAATGGTTAGAGGGTTTGACCACCGCCTGAATTCGATCAATATCACGGCGCGAGCGGCTGAGTTCGCGACGACGACGTAGGGCGCTGGGCAACATCAATAAAAGCCCAAATAAAGTACCCAATACAAAGGTAACGAGCATAACAACGATTAAAGGCACCTGCCCCATCGTTACGCCGTCAAAAAAGGTGACCTCAACAGGGTTCATGTTTCTATAGGCAAAGAACAAAACTGCCAAAAATATGACGATACGTAATGCCCAAACGATATATTTCATAGCCAACGCCCAAAATGCGTTAAAAACCTATTGTATAACCGCTTACCGCTTGCTGACGATTTTGAGTAATGATCTGTAAACTTAAGTAGTCAATGGCTTTAAATTATGGCTTGATGCTTTTTTTAACTTGGAACGTGATGTATTTAATTGATAAGCTTCTCATTTTTCTGGTTTCACCCTTAGGTACCGCCCTATTTATTGGTCTTTTAGCTTGTTTATTAGGCTTTGGTCAACGCAAACGGCTCGCTTTAACATTTGGGTTCACGGCTTGGGCTTGGCTACTGATTTGGTCTCTGCCCATGACCAGTGATAGCTTTCACAACTGGGTCTCACGTGACTACCCGGCTATTTCCATTAGCAATGTTGAACCGGCTGATGCAATTGTGGTGCTGGGTGGAGGCCTGAGCCCTGCAGATCGAATTAACCCAGAATCTGATTTAAACCAAGCCGCAGACCGAATGGTCATGGCAGCCAAACTGTTTCACGCGGGAAAAGCCCAAAAAATATGGTTAAGTGGGGGGCGACACCCTAATTTTTTGACGTCTGAGGCGCAAGCTATGGCTGATTTTCTTTTGTTATTAGGTGTGCCTAAAACGGCTATCAGTTTAGAAGAGTTAAGCCGCAACACAAGAGAAAACGCTAAATTTACAATAGATCAACTTGAGGCTGCAGGTGTCAAAAAAGCCATTTTGGTGACCTCTGCCCTACATATGCGTCGAGCGCTTGGAAATTTTACAAATCAAACGATTATGCTCATACCCATAGCCACAGACTATGGGGTACGCATGCAAGCTTCTATGTTGCAAAACTTTATACCCAGCACAGAGGCACTAGACCGCAGTTCACAGGCTTTTAAAGAAACAGCAGCCTGGCTGTTGCATAAGGCTATACGTATGTTGTGACGTTGTATTTTGAACGAGGTTGCTTGCACCCGTGCGCTCACCACATACGTTGAAACACCCCATCGCGGTCGATAAACAAGTGTTTTAAACCGCCAGCAATATGTGCAATGATGACCGCGCCTAATGCTAAGGCCAACCAACCGTGAATGTTGAAGATCTGTTTGGCCAAGTCTTCATTGACCGGTACGAACGGCATGGCGGGTAAGTTATAGCCACCGATGGTAATCAAAGCAGGATAAGCGGTGACGCCCGCCCAGCCCAGCAGCGGCACCACAATCATTAAGGTATAGAGCACAGTATGGGCTTGATGAGCTATGAATAGTAATTTAGGTGAAACGTGGCTTGGGTAAGCCGGCACCCCTGATCGTCGACGAAGCAAGATACGCAATATCAATAAAAATATAATTGAGAAGCCAAGCGCTTTATGCCACGCATAAAGGATATTGGTAAGATCGTCCCATATATTGGCTTCTGCTCGGTCAGCCATGATTAAGCCAACTATTAACAAGCCCACAATCATCACGGCCATTAGCCAATGCAGCAGACGCCAGCTTAATGGGTATTTGTCAGTTTGACGGATTTCAGGGCGCATAGTGTGTGTGAGTCTTTCAAGGAAAATTTTGATAGACAAATCATAACTTTAATCTGTTATTTACAAAACTATTCAGACCAATTCAGTCAGAAAAAAAGGGTATTGATATGCGTTAAAGCATAAGCCTAGTTGATTGGGAACCCATTAGGCTCACGCTTGTTTCACATGTCTAAAAGTATAGGTCTAAGTTGTCGAATAGCGATCGGCCATGGTTTCCAGCGCAATGGATTTAATTTTATGCGCATGACCAGCACAACCGAACGCTTCAAACCTAAGCTTACAAATTTCACTGGCAGCTGAGCGAGCAGCGATTAAGGCTTTACGGGGGTCAAATTCGCTGGGTTGTTGCGCAAAAAGCTGCCGCATCGCTCCCGTCATGGCTAGACGAATGTCTGTATCAATATTAATTTTGCGCACCCCATGGGCTATGCCCCGCACTATTTCCTCGACCGGCACCCCAAAAGTTTGCTTCATCTCACCGCCATATTGCCTAATGATGGCAAGCCACTCTTGTGGCACGCTTGAACTGCCGTGCATGACCAAATGTGTTTGAGGTATCTGGGCGTGTATGGCAGCAATACGATCAATGGCCAAGATATCACCAGTCGGTGGGCGGGTAAATTTATAGGCACCATGGCTGGTACCAATCGCAATAGCTAGGGCATCTACACCGGTTTTTTCAACAAAGTCTCGAGCTTGTTCTGGATCAGTCAGCATTTGCTCGTGAGTCAATATGCCTTCGGCCCCCACCCCATCTTCTTCACCCGCTTGGCCCGTTTCAAGTGACCCTAAACACCCTAATTCCCCTTCAACTGAAACCCCCACTACATGGGCCATGTCACAGACTTGCCGAGTCACGTTAACGTTATAGCCGTAACTCGCAGGTGTTTTTGCATCTGGCATAAGCGAGCCGTCCATCATGACGCTTGAAAAACCCGAACGAATAGACTGCTGACATTGTGCTGGTGAGGCGCCATGGTCTTGATGCAGCACCACCGGTATATCAGGGTGACTTTCGATGGCAGCCAAAACCAAATGCCTCAAATAAGCCTCGCCTGCATATTTGCGAGCACCCGCCGAAGCTTGCAAAATGACGGGGCTATTCGTGGCTTGCGCCGCCATCATAATGGCTTGTACTTGCTCTAAATTATTCACATTAAAGGCGGGCACACCGTATTGGAATTCTGCAGCATGGTCAAGTACTTGTCTAAGAGAAATTAAAGCCATTTTAGTGCTCCGCCAAGAGGTCAGAAAAGTCATTGATCACACAATCGGGCAAAGAACTTTCAATTGGCTCACCCATGTTGTACCCATAGGGCAACAACCAAACAGACACCCCAGCACGCTGAGCTGTTTGGGCATCAATGCTTGAATCACCGACAAATAAAGCCCGGCTGGGTTCGATTTGCCAGGTGCCTAAACAATAATGAATAGCAGCCGGGTCTGGTTTTTTAGTGCTTAGTGTGTCACCTGAAATGATTTTGTCAAAATACTGGGTTAAGTCATGCACACGCAATACAACTTCAGTAAAAGCGGCTTCTTTATTAGTGATCACAACCAGTTTAGTACCCTGTTTACGCAATGATTCTAAGGTCGATTTAACATGCGGGTAAAGATGACTACGGGTACCACAACGCGCTTTGTAATAGCCATTAAATGCATTTGATAAAGCGGGCCATTGCGTTTGCTGTAGAACCGAAACTAAGTCAATTGACCAAATTTTTGCTAAAGCTTGCTGCAGTAAAAATTGAGTACCGTGCCCTATCCAGAGGCGCACGTCATCGAGGCTGACCGAAGATAAATCTGCTTCGGTCAATGTATCGTTAACGGCATCGCAGATTTCTGGGGCAGTTTCAACTAGCGTACCGTCAAGGTCAAAAAAAATAAGGTCAAATTTCATGATGATTCCTGTGCCGCTTGAACAAGGGCCTCAACGGTGAGGCCAAAGTGCTTATACAACACGGTTGCAGGGGCTGACTCACCATAAGTGGGCATACCAAAAATTTTGCCATGACGACCCACATATTTATGCCAAAAATCGGGTTGAGCGGCCTCAATCGCTATAGCAGGCCAATCTTTTGGTAAAACATGGTTTTGATAGGCGGTGGGTTGACGGTCAAATAGATTTGTACATGGCATAGAGACCACACGACAAGCAATACCTTGGGTCTTTAATCGAGTAAACGCTTCAATTGCCAAGTGCGTTTCAGAGCCGGTTGCTAAGATGATGAGACGTGAATGGGTTACTGACTTTTCTTCAACTGCATAATCAGCCAATATATAGCCCCCCTTCATAGCGCCCTGCCATTGTTGCTCAACCTCTTCTTCAGAAGCTAACACCAAACGGGGCAAACTTTGCCGAGATAATGCCAAGGCTGAAGGGCCATCTTGGCGTTCAATTGCTGTGTGCCATGCCGCCCAAGTTTCCACCAAATCAGCTGGACGCCACATATCTAAGTTAGGCATCAGCCTCAAGCTAGGAACCTGCTCGATAGACTGATGGGTTGGACCATCTTCACCCAAACCAATGCTGTCGTGGGTAAAGACATGTATGACTCGAATGCGCATCAATGCAGCCATACGAATCGCATTGCGACTGTAATCACTAAATGTTAAAAAAGTACCCCCATAAGGAATCAAGCCACGATGCAAGGCAATACCATTCATGATGGCAGCCATTCCAAACTCGCGCACGCCATAAGATAGGTGATTGCCAGCTTGATCTCGCAAAGCACGCACCATATTTTTTGGATTTGTTAAATTTGAACCGGTTAAATCAGCACTGCCACCAAACAATTCAGGTAGCTTTTCAGCCATCACATCTAGAACGCATTGGCTAGCTCGACGCGTCGCAATAGGGGTCAGCATCGCTAGGCATTGCGACCGCCGCAAAACGTCAAGTAGTGGTGTGAAATGTTGAGGCAATTGGCCACGCATGCGACGCTCAAACTCTACAGCCTGCGTCGGAAAATGAAGACGATACTGATCAAAAGTATGCTGCCAAGCCTGTCTCTGCGCATAACCTTTGTCACGACATGACCAAGCTGTTTTAATATCTGCAGGCACTTCAAAAGCGGGGTATGGCCAATTTAACGCTTGTCGGGTAGCCGCTAGCTCATCAGCACCTAAAGGTGCACCATGCACATCGTGACCGCCCGCTTTATTAGGCGCCCCTTGACCGATACGTGTGCGACAACAGATTAAAGTGGGTTTACCGTCAGTTAGATAACTTTGACTTTTTGCTTGTGAAATGGCTTGATCAATAGCCTTCATGTCATGACCATCAACTGCTTCAATCACATGCCAACCGTAAGACTTAAAGCGCATTGGTGTGTCGTCAGTGAACCAACCTGCTACATCACCATCAATTGAAATACCATTGTCATCGTATAAAGCAATAAGCTTTGAAAGCCTCAATGTGCCTGCTAGCGAGCACACCTCATGGCTGATACCCTCCATCAAGCATCCATCACCTAAAAACACATAGGTGTGATGATCAACAATATTGAGGGGTTGTCCTTCAATCATTTGGTTGAATTGAGCAGCAAGTTGCTTTTCAGCAAACGCCATACCGACTGCGTTGGCCAAACCTTGACCTAGAGGGCCAGTGGTCGTTTCAACACCAGGTGTCACACCGACTTCAGGGTGACCAGGGGTTTTGCTGTGTAATTGCCTGAACTGTTTGAGGTCTTCAATACTCAGTTCATAGCCTGTTAAATGCAACAAAGCATAAATCAGCATGGAGGCATGACCATTTGATAAAACAAAACGATCACGGTTAAACCAATTAGGCTCACGCGGGTCGTGACGCATATGATGCGCCCACAAGACATAAGCCATATCAGCCATACCCATCGGCGCACCTGGGTGGCCCGATTTGGCTTGTTCAACGGCATCAGCTGAAAGCATTCTAATGGTGTTAGACATTCGCAAGGCCAAGCCTGATTGAATCTGTTGCGTTAACACGTTGGCAGTTGATGCATAACTAGTATTCATCTTGTGTGCTCTATTTTGCTATTCTGTTTCGACGCTCTATCATGCGCCAAATAAAGGGTGTGAAAATAAGTTGCATGGCTAACTCCATCTTGCCGCCAGGTACAGCAATGGTGTTGGAGCGTGACATAAAACTGCCGTCAATCATGCTTCGTAAATATTGAAAATCAATACCTTTTGGGTCAGCGAAACGAATCACGACCATGCTTTCATCAGCAGAGGGTATGTCTCGCGCAATAAAAGGGTTTGAAGTGTCAACCATCGGAACACGTTGAAAGTTAACGTGCGTGTGTGCGAACTGTGGGCAAATATAATTGATGTAATCAGGCATACGACGCAAAATCGTGTCGGTCACGGCTTCTGTGCTGTAGCCCCGTTGGTGCTTATCTCGCCATAGCTTTTGAATCCACTCTAAGTTAATAACCGGCACGACACCAATACGAAGATCAGAGTACTTTGCAATGTTATGCTCTTCTGTCACAACGGCCCCATGCAAGCCCTCATAGAACAACATGTCTGTACCAGTAGGTATGTCTTGCCACTCAGTAAAGGTGCCTTGTTGTTGGCCAAAGGGCTCTGCTTCTTCATCATTATGTAAGTATTTACGAACGCGACCACTACCCGTTTCACCATAGGTTTTAAACAGTGTTTCAATATCACCAAAAAGGTTGTTGTCAGGGCCAAAATGGCTAAAGTGTTTGTCACCACGTTGTTCAGCTTCGAGCAACCGCTTTTTCATTTCAACGCGATCATAACGATGAAAACTATCCCCTTCAGCAACAGCCGCTTTGACGCCTTCTCTTCTAAAAATATTAGAAAACGTTCGGGTCACCGTTGAAGTGCCCGCACCTGAAGAGCCTGTAACCGCAATGATTGGGTGACGTTCTGACATGACTTGATTCCTTTTTAACGCATGTGCATCTGAATTATTTTTTTATATTAAAAAAGGTTATTGTTCAAAACCTAAACAGACTTCGGCTGTTAAACAACGGGTTGGTTTGTTCTACCTCATAAGGTTCGGTGTGATAACGTTCAATCCGTTCAACCTCGCTTTTTGAACCAAACACCACACCAATACGTTGATGCAAACTGGTTGGCACAACCTCAAGCGCAGGGGTTTCTCCGGTGCTTACTCGCCCCCCGGCCTGCTCAATGATCATGCCAATTGGGTTAACTTCATATAGCAAGCGTAAGCGCCCGGGCTTAGTAGAATCTTTATTGTCACGCGGGTACATAAACACACCACCACGCATCAAAATACGGTGAGCCTCAGCCACCATTGAAGCGATCCAGCGCATATTAAAATCTTTTTCGCGAACCCCCGATTGACCTGCTAAACATTCATCAACGTAACGCTTAATGGGTGCGCCCCAGAATCGGCTATTTGAGGCATTAATCGCAAACTCTTGGGTCTCATTCGGTACGGTTAACGTTGGGTGTGTCAGCATGAATTCGCCCAACATCGGGTCAAGGGTAAAGGCGCAAACGCCATTACCAACCGTTAACACCAACATAGTGGTTGGGCCATACAACGCGTAACCTGCTGCAACCTGCTTGGCACCCGATTGTAAAAAGGCTGATTCAGTGATCGGGTAAGTCACATCATCAGGTGCCCGTAACACGCTAAAAATGCTTCCCACTGAAACGTTCACATCAATATTTGATGATCCGTCAAGCGGGTCAAATAATAGTAAATATTTTCCGCGTGGATATTCGCTAGGAATATCTAAAGGGTCATCCATTTCTTCTGATGCCATACCCGCTAAGTGCCCGGCCCATTGGTTCATCTGAACAAAGATACGATTGCTCAATACATCTAATTTTTTTTGCGTTTCGCCATGAACATTTAGATCAATCTCGACTGCAGTTTTTTCTAACTCACCAAATGCAACCGTTTTTGCAATGGCTTTACAAGCTAGCGAGATGTCTAGAATCAATGCGTTAAAGTCACCACTTGCATCGGGGTAACGACGTCGCTCTTCAATTAAAAATTGTGTCAATGTTTTTTTATGTTTAAACGGCATGCGGTGTCTCACCTGAATGTAAGGCGCGAATATCTGCCAAATGAATATGGGCTAAATTTGGTAAAACACATAAAGCCCCAACAAATTTTTGATGTTCGGTAAATGCGTTGGGCGTCACAATCGTTTTGAGCCCTGAGGCTCGCGCTGCTTTGAGTCCATTTTCTGAATCTTCAAACGCGATACAGTTTGCAACAGGCAAGCCTAAACCGGCTAGTGTTTGCAGATAAACCTGAGGGTTTGGTTTTTTATGGGGTGCGGTTGAGCCGTCTTCTATCAACCTAAAACGAAGTCGCCAATCGGTACCCAGTTGTTTGCGCATCAACGCAGCAATATTGGCAGGAGAAGTTGTGGTTGCAATAGCCATTTGCAAACCTGCTTGGCTGGCCTCTTCAATCAGATCAAGCATACCTGGCCGAAACTCTACATATCCATCTCGCACACGTTGTTCATAAGCGGCGGTTTTCAATTCATGAATTCGGTTAATGGTATCTTCCAGTGCACCACCCGACAAACTTTGAACATCTGGGTTTTGTTGTTGCCAAAAATGTCGTATGCGTTCTTTACCGCCTGAAACCTCCAGAAGCTCTCTGTACTCATCAACTGACCAATGCCAATCAAGGTCGCAAGATTTAAACGCCTCGTTAAACGCTTTAAGGTGTGACATTTCGGTGTCGGCAAGTGTGCCATCTACGTCAAAAATAAGCGCCTCTAAGGGTGCGGGGGAAATGGGGTTAGCTTGACTCATGTTTTTTACTCCCTCTGATAGTATTACTGTAAACATTCGTTTCAATAAGAACAATTCAATAATCTTGATGTATGCATTAAGCCATAACTTAACCAACATAATCAAAACCTTAATTTTTACAACCTCGTTTTTTAAATATTGAATTTTAATTAAGATCAACTCAGCTCAAGATAATTAAGCATTTTCTTAACATTAAAGAAATAAATACTGAATTTACTTAAATGACTTGCTTGCTTAAAGTTATTTAACTTCAAAAGGAGCATTGAAATGAGCGACAGTCAAATCACAGATGCAAAAAAACGTTATAGCGCTGGGGTTATTCCCTACAAACAGATGGGCTATTGGGATCCAGATTACGAAATTAAAGAAACCGATTTACTTGCCATGTTTAGAATGACACCTCAAGACGGTGTTGAGGCCGATGAGTGCGCTGCTGCTGTCGCAGGTGAGTCGTCAACTGCAACTTGGACAGTGGTTTGGACTGACCGCCTAACAGCCTGTGAAATGTACCGAGCTAAGGCATACCGCGTAGACCTTGTTCCTAATACGGGTCCAGGCACGAGCACTGAGGCACAATATTTTGCTTATATTGCATACGACATTGATCTTTTTGAAGGGGGCTCGATCGCAAACCTGACGGCCTCGATCATTGGTAACGTATTTGGAATGAAAGCCGTAAAAGCCTTACGTTTAGAAGATATGCGCATTCCCGTTGCTTACCTTAAGACGTTTCAGGGCCCAGCGACTGGCGTGGTGGTAGAGCGTGAACGCATGGACAAGTTTGGTCGTCCATTGCTGGGTGCAACCACGAAGCCGAAATTAGGTTTATCTGGTCGAAATTACGGTCGTGTCGTCTATGAAGCCTTAAAGGGGGGGCTAGATTTCATGAAAGATGATGAGAACATAAACTCACAGCCTTTTATGCACTGGCGTGACCGTTTTTTGTATTGCATGGAAGCTGTAAACAAAGCATCAGCCGCTACAGGTGAAGTCAAAGGACATTACTTAAACGTAACAGCTGGCACCATGGAAGAGATGTATACAAGAGCTGAGTTTGCTAAATCACTTGGCTCGATCATTATTATGATTGATCTCGTTATCGGTTACACCGCCATTCAATCAATGGCTGTTTGGGCTCGCAAAAACGATATGATTTTGCACTTGCACCGCGCTGGAAATTCTACCTATTCTCGACAAAAGAATCACGGTATGAGTTTTCGTGTGATCTGCAAATGGATGCGTATGGCTGGCGTCGACCATATTCACGCCGGAACGGTTGTAGGCAAACTTGAAGGTGACCCGATGATGATTCGGGGTTATTACGATACGCTTCTTGATACCCACACCCCCATACAGCTCGAAAAAGGTCTATTTTTTGAACAAGATTGGGCTTCACTGAATAAAGTCATGCCAGTCGCATCGGGTGGCATTCATGCTGGCCAGATGCATCAATTACTTCACTATTTAGGTGACGATGTGGTGTTGCAATTTGGGGGGGGCACAATTGGTCATCCTGACGGTATTCAAGCTGGCGCAATTGCTAACCGAACAGCTCTTGAAGTCATGATTATGGCACGCAACGAAGGGCGTGACATATGGAACGAAGGGCCTCAGATTTTACAAGATGCAGCCAAATGGTGTGGACCGCTAAAAGCAGGTCTAGCCACTTGGAAAGACGTCTCTTTCAATTATGCATCTACCGATAGCCCCGATTTTGTTGTAACCCCTACAGCTAGCTAGTGCCTAAAACTTATTAAGGAGAAAAATTATGATGACCAATCTCGGCGGTCGCGTCACACAAGGCCAATTTTCATTTCTACCCGACCTAACTGATGAACAAATCACTGCACAAGTAAAGTATGCACTAGACAAGGAATGGTCACTTGGTATTGAATATACCGACGACCCTCACCCACGCAACACATATTGGGAAATGTTTGGTAACCCAATGTTTGATTTGAAGGATCCAGCAGGAATTTTGATGGAAATCAATAACTGCCGCAAAACTTATCCTAATCACTACATTCGTGTCACGGCTTTCAGTGCTGTGAGAGGTGTAGAGAGCGTGACGATGAGCTACATAGTGAACAGGCCAAAAACCGAACCTGGCTTTCACCTTGAGCGTCACGAAATCGATGGTCGCACGATGCGTTACACGATTCATTCCTATGCAACTGACAAACCTGAGGGCGAACGTTATTAAACAAACCTGACTGACTAAGGATTTTAACTATGAATATACCCATACAACCTAAGCCCAGTCAGGATGAAGCTAATAAAATTGACGAGCGTGCGCCAGACACGCGGTCATTGACTGAAGCTCGAACCGTCTCTGAGGTGTTAGCGCACTCAAATGTTGAACCGGTGTTGAAGGAGCTAGATGATTCGCTAGTTGGTCTGGCCCCCGTTAAGTCACGCATTCGCGATATAGCGGCTTTGTTAGTAATAGATAAACTACGCTTAAATTTGGGGTTGGCCGCGCAAGCACCTTCTTTACATATGTGCTTTACAGGCAACCCTGGTACCGGTAAGACTACGGTAGCTATGCGTATGGCTGAATTATTGCATCGCCTCGGCTATGTTCGAAAAGGGCATATGGTGGCGGTAACTCGTGATGATTTGGTTGGTCAGTACATAGGTCATACAGCACCCAAAACACGAGAAATACTTAAAAAAGCTATGGGAGGGGTGCTCTTTATTGATGAAGCTTACTATCTGTATCGACCTGAAAATGAGCGTGACTACGGTCAAGAAGCCATCGAAATTTTATTACAAATCATGGAAAACAATCGAGATGATTTAGTTGTGATTTTGGCAGGATATAAAGACAGAATGGACACCTTTTTTCAAAGCAACCCTGGCATGAGTTCACGTATCTCTCATCACATTGACTTTCCAGACTACTCAGTTGGTGAGTTACTTCAAATATCACAAAAAATATTGGCTAACCAAAACTATCGTTTTGCGCCTGACGCTGCCAAAGTATTCGAAGATTACCTAAACTTAAGGCTCGAACAGCCACACTTTGCGAATGCACGTAGCGCTCGAAATGCGCTTGAAAGAGCAAGGCTGAGGCAAGCAAGTCGCTTATTTAAAGAACGGGACAAAGTTTTATCTGTAGACGATTTAACAACCATCGAGGCATCTGACATAAGGGCTAGTCGAGTATTTCAGCAATCTACCAAATTACCTTAAGTTAAAATACAATTGAGTTCAAGTTAAGATATACATTAATGAAAGCTAATGTGAGCTTGACATGAAACATTCAACTTTTCGGCAATTAAGAGTTTTTAACGAGGTGGCTAAACAGCTAAGTTTTGTTCGTGCTGCTGAAAGCTTACATCTCTCTCCGCCTGCAGTGACGATGCAAATTAAAGAGCTTGAAGCCAACATCGGAATGATCTTATTTGAACGATCTGGCAAAAAAGTAGCGCTCACCACAGCCGGTGAATATATGTTGGTTTACGCACGTCGCATACTTGCAACCCTTAAAGACGCCGAAGATGCTGCCGCTAGACTGCAACGCATAGAGGCTGGTTCATTAACCATTGGAATGGTTAGCACAGCAAAATACTTCATGATGCATTTACTAGCTGAATTTCGAGATCAACATGTCGGTGTTGATCTAAAGCTCGAAATAGGTAACCGTGAAGATTTAGTCAAAATGCTACAAGCCAATGAAGTTGATATTGCCATCATGGGTCGCCCCCCCAAAGAGTTACGCACGCGTGCCGAACCCTTTGCGGCGCACCCACATGTTTTTATAGCAGCCCCTCATCACCCCATTGTTGCGCAAGGATGGTTGAGCACTGAAGACTTAAGACACCAAGATTTTATTGCGCGAGAAAAAGGTTCCGGCACCCGCGCCGCGATGGAACGTTATTTCGAAGCAGCCCGATTTGAGCCTCGTTACAAAATGGCTATGAAATCAAATGAAACATTGAAACAAGCCGTTATGGCTGGCTTAGGGTTAGGTTTCATTTCTTTACACACGATTGGCTTTGAATTGATACACGGGCAACTTGTGGTGCTTAATGTACAAGACACTCCAATCGTGAGAGCTTGGAATGTGGTGCATACCCAATCAAAACTTCTCTCACCCGCAGCAGAAGCATTTCGTTACTTTATGCTCGAACGGGGTGAAGACTACCTTGCCCAACAATTTGGTATGCATGACGTCATCAGCCGAGCTTAGTCTTTGGTTACTAGTTATTACCAAAATATTACCCATAGTTTGACCAAGCTAGCGTCGCATGATGGTTTCAAAGGCTTCAGACGTTTTAAACATAGTTAACCACGCCAACAGTTTAGGCCAAGGCTGTGAGGCAAACCACTCTGGCTCAACATGCGCAAATTGACGAACAAACGGGGCAATGGCAGCATCGGTGAAGCCCCAGCTTTGACCACTTAGATAAGGCTGATGTCGTAAACATTCATCAAGCGTATGCAGCACTATTACACCTTGTTCACGATGAACACTTAACGCTAGCTCAGCTGTTAAGTCGTAGCGCACAGGGTATTTATAGCGGTCTAGGTGAAACTTAAACGTGTCATCATTTAAAGCAATGCGCGCCTGCCCCTTTGCGTCTAAACCTGTTAACCACCCTTGCGGATCACTTTGGCCTAGCGCCCACCGCATGATGTCAAGGCTTTCATCAATAACGGTGTGTTCGAGTAACCATAAGACGGGTACCGTACCTTTAGGTGACAGTTCCAGCAAATGCGCAGGCTTGTTTTTTAAACTGACCTCTCGTTGCTCATATGACAGACCAGACACCCAAAGCGCCAGTCGAGCTCGCATGGCATACGGGCAACGTCGAAACGAATAAAGTACAAGACTCATTTTATAAAGACCAGTCTATGAACGTTATATGGTAACGCCAGTTGGCACCCTAAGGTTTACGGGTCATTAAAGAAACTTTACTAACGCCTGCTTGGCGAACCACTGCAATCAGTTTGGCTAAATGGGCATAACGAACGTCTTGATCGCTCCAGATGCGAACAGCCAAACTTGTGTCTTGACTTTGTTCGTGACTTTCAATAAGGGATGAACCCTTTAGCCAAGCCACCAGTTGTGCATCACTTAACGGTTGCCCGTCTGGTGCCAACCTCTCACCCATGGCCGTTAAAGTGATATCAATCGTCTTGGGTGGTTGTTGCAAAACCACTGACGCCACCTTAGGTAAATTCACTTGTACCGACTGAGCTGCCATCGGGGCTGCGAGTATAAACAAAACTAGCAACACCAGGACCACGTCAATGAGCGGCACCATATTAATCTCTGACATGGTTTGACCCACTGAGGCATGTGGGTTTTCAAAGGAACCAAATGCCATGTTACCCCCCGACCCGCGAGACAGGTCGCACAAATGGTTTCGCCTTTTGATGCGTGACGGTTTTGCCTGTGGTGAGAAACACAAATAACTCATGTGCAAAACCATCGAGCTTAGCCAGCAAAACACGGTTGTTGCGAACAAACGAGTTATAGGCCAACACAGCGGGTATGGCCACCGCCAAGCCTAAACCAGTCATGACTAACGCTTCACCCACTGGCCCAGCTAAGCTAGCAAAATTTGCACCTGTATCACTGGCAATCGCCATAAGCGCGTGGTACACACCCCATACCGTTCCAAACAAGCCCACAAAAGGTGCTGTGGCGCCGATCGTGGCTAACATAGTTAAGCCATTTTCCAGTTTTGAAGTCTCTTCATCAATCACTTTACGCATGCTACGGGTCACAAACTCGCCAGTTGTTCCGGCCTCTTCTAGGCGGTTGGCGCCGAATTGGGCGTGATGCGTTTGGGCATGCAAGGCGTGAATGGTTAAATGCGAAAAAGGGTCTTGCACACCATGAGCGATCAGCTCGTTTTCAACTTGTGTCAACGATGTCGCATTCCAAAATGTATTTAAAAACTGATGTGCATGACGCTTGACTTTAAAGATCATGATGGCCTTAGAAAAGATTAAATACCAAGTTACACATGACATGCCCATCATAACGATAAGCAGTGCCCGACCAATAAAATCTGTTTGTTCCCATAGGGCCAGCCATAGGGTGGTTTGAGGTGTCATATTTTATTTATTCAAGAGAAAATTAAAAGGCATGTCAACGACGGTTCGTTTAGACTTGGCGTTGACACGGTAGGGTTTAAAACGTAATGCTGTGGAAGCCTCAAGAGCAGCCGCGTCGAGCAAACCAAACCCTGACGAACGAACCACATAGCATTGCTCAACGCGACCCAACCGGTCAATAATGATTCGCACCACCACCAAACCCTCATCCCCTTTCAATCTAGCTTGCCTAGGGTAATGCGGCATGGGTGGGTTGCCATCGAAGGCAAGTTGACTAACGCTCACCCTAACTGGGGTTTTAACGGTTTCAGTCTGTTGCTCAAGGCCATGCTGTTGAACTGAAGCAGACATTCGTTCACGGTTTGGAAGCGTTTTTTTGGGTGTTGAGTTAACTTGGATCGGTTTAGACTTAACCTTACGCAAGGGTGGTGGCTCGGGCGGCGACTGTTTAGGTTTCTTTGCAACAATTGGATCTGGCTGAGTGGCAGGGTTGGGTTCGGGTTCAGGTTCGGGTTCGGGTTCGGGTTCGGGTTCGGGTTCGGGTTCAGGTTCAGGTTCGGGTTCAGGTTCAGGTCCAAACTTTGGCTCCTCAGATGGTTTTATAGCCTCATCTTTAACGAAGACTTCTGAGGCCTCAGCAACATTTGAAAAATCAAGCGCCATTGCAAAAGAAGATTGGCCGACTGCAAGTTCAGGGGCTGACTGCTGCGCACCTAACCAACCTACCAGAACGTGCATACTGATCACAGCGAGCATGAGGCCATTACGTTGTTTGTTCAGAACTATTTCAAACCAAGTTTGGTTAGACATGACCTACCACCCAAATATATTCGGCATGATGAGGGTGTTGCATAACGTTCATGGGCAAGCCATAAACGGCCTCCAGCCTAGCTGATGTCAACGCATGGCGAGGTTCATCACACACCACAAGCTGCCCCTGATTGAGCAACAAAACTCGGTCACACCATCTCGCGGCTAAATTTAGGTCGTGCATCACGACGAACACGGTGGCGTGTTTAGCCTCAGCCAAAGATTTGACGGTTCGCATGAGTAAGGTCTGATACTTAGGATCTAAACTAGCCGTTGGCTCATCAAGAAAAATATATACATGACCGGTTATATAAATAATGGCCCTTGCTTGTACCAATAAGCGTGCGAATTGCACCCTTTGTTGCTCACCACCCGACAAGTCAAGATAGCCTCTATGCTGTAAGGGCAAAAGCTCGACTTCACTTAAAGCTTGTATCACCCATTTATCAACTGTTATTTGGCTAAACTGCGCAAAGGGGTATGCCCCCATCGCCACGATCGCTGACACATGCATATTGAATGACATGGCATGCTGCTGCGGCAACACCACCCGCATTGACGCGAGTGCCTGAACCGATAACTCACTGATAGCTTGACCATCCAAACAAACCTGACCGTGCTGAGTTTGACATTCGCCTGTTAGGCTATTTAGTAATGATGTTTTACCCGCCCCATTTGGGCCCAATACACCGAGCACCTGCCCCCTTGGCAGATCAAATGAAATATTTTTCAAAATAGGTTTTAAATGTCGACCAGAACCTAAGCTCAATGACAAAGATTGAACCTGTAACGCATCTATATGTTTTTTTTGAGTGACTGGCTGAGATTTAGGTTTAGGTTTGGGCTGAATTAAGCTCATCTAGCGTGCCCCTTGAGCAACAGCCAAATAAAAAAAGGCCCACCCACCAAACTCGTCACCAAACCTATTGGCAATTCAGCTGGGGCCATCACAACCCTTGCCACACCATCAGATAACACCAAAGCCAAAGCACCTGCCAAGGCCGATGCCGGTAACACCCAACGGTGATCTGCACCCAACACCATGCGCACCAGGTGAGGCACCACTAACCCAACAAAGCCAATACCCCCGGTCACGGCGACCAAAGGCCCTGCCGTGAAAGCCACCAAAGTCAATAGCTGCCAACGAACCGTTTTCAAGTTGTAACCCAGATGAAAGGCAGGTCGATCACCCACCAACAGGGCATTCAGAACTTTCCAACGCGAAATCAATAAGCCCACACCGATCAGAACGAGGGGCGATAACAACCCAACAATAGGCCAAGTTGCCCCCGCTAAACTACCCATGTTCCAAAATGTAATATCGCGTAACTGCGCATCACTGGCTTGAACAATCATTAGCCCCATTAAGCTGAACACGATGGTGTTGATCGCTATACCTGCTAGCAACAAACCTGAAACGTTGTGCGATCGAACACCCAACATATAGGCTAAATAAGTTGCTACCAACGCCCCTAAAAAGGCAGATGACCCAATGATTAGCAAACCACCTGAAGTCAACACAATTGCCAGTACCGCGCCTAAACTGGCCCCAGCAGATAACCCCACCAATCCAGGTTCTGCCAAAGGATTTCGAAATAACGCTTGCATGGCAGCACCCGTCACACCTAGCGCCACCCCTGCAATAAGGGCCAGCATCATACGGGGCAAGCGAATGTCAAACAACACGTTTTGGCTCAATTCATCTAAACGGCCGCGGCCCAACATACCGGTGAACAGAGACTTCAACGAAATGTCATAAGCACCTTGCGTGACCGTCGTTAATAAAGCGATTAAAAGTAATACCGCTAAAATTAATAACGCAAGATGGGTTGGTGGTATGTGCTGCCGCCACCTCTTCATCGTAACGACCCATTCACTCATCGTTCGCCAAGGCCTGTCGAATGTATTGAATCGCAAAACCAATACGTGGCCCAAAACCCTGTGCTAACAAATCATCAAGCACGATGACGTGGCCGTTTTTAACAGCAGGGGTGTGCCGCAAGGCAGGTTCTAGCTTTACTTGATCAAGGCCCCCTAATGCTTTGACCGTGCTGCGGGTCACAATAATGACTTCAGGAGCGGCTGCACTCAATGCTTCTGGGGTGATGACTTGATAACTTTTTATGCCAGTTAAAACATTATGTAACCCCGACTGCTGTATGACCACATTTGCTGTCGTATTACCCCCGGCACCTAATAGTTTGCCGCCCCGCATCACCAGCAAGAGCGCTGATTTTGATTGAACAGGCATCAAATGTGCCGCATTAACCTGTTGATTGACTTCATCTATCAATTTCTCACCTGCTTCTTGCCGGTTTAAAACTTTAGCTATTTGGCGAATGCGATTATGCAGTGACGGCATATTGGGTTCATCTGAGACGAGTTCAAGTGATATGCCTAGGTCTTGAATTTGCTGCAACGCTAAGGGTGGCCCAGCATGGCTTGAGGCCAACACCACATCAGGCCGCATCGCAACAACCCCTTCTATGGGTACGCGTCGGTAATAGCCCACGCTGGGTAACTGCGTCGCTTGAACTGGGTACAAACTTGACTGGTCGGTTGCAACGACTCGGTGGCCAGCTCCTAAGGCATACACAATTTCAGTCACACTGCCACCTAACGTCACTAAGCGTTTGGGGGCAGCTACTGGTGCAGGTGCTGATGCGATGACAGTTTCTGACAATTGAGCTTGCGCTGGCGCAAGAGATTCTAAAATAAATATGAGTGACACAAAAACACTCAGTTGTAAAAAACGAATCAGGGCGACTTTCATGCTGCCAACTGCTTAGGGCATAACGAAACCAACAGTTCGCGCCATTTGGCCTGCTCGGTTACACCCGGTTTACGTTCACCAAAAAACTGCACAATCATTTCGCCATCGTGGTCAAACACTTCAACCGAAGTGACCCACCCATCGATCGTGGGTTTGTTCACCACCCAAACGCTTTGAATATGCTTTAAATTGATATGTAAATTAAAACGAGGGTCTAATACATTTAACCAAGCCCCTGTTTGAACAATTTTTTTAATCAGACCTGAATGAATTTGAATCATGCCTGTATTGCTCACAAAGCACATAATGGGTATTTCAGTTTGTGCGGCAACCTTTAGCATTAGCCCAATATTTTCCACACCAACTTGTTGCGCTAAGTCTGGCCCCACATCATGAATCGCCCCCAACCGCTCAACATCAAATTTTTTAAGCATGGTAAAAAAATCATGTGTATCTTTTAGTGCTAACCAAGCTTGACGTAACGCCGTTTTGTCGTGTGTTTGCATTTGACGAATAGCCTTAGGCTTAGCTTGGGCAGCGGGCCACATGGGTGCCGCCGCAAAACGTTGAACCAGCGCTAAATATGCTGAGATATCAGTTTCCTTAGTGCAAAATACTTTATGAATAGCTATGCCAGCCTGATCAAAAAACTGCAAACTTAAGCGATCACGATCTTGAACCGCCCATGCATGAGCCCAATGATTAAAAAACACGCGTAAATCAATATCAGGGCCAAGTACTAAACCCACTGGCCCGTCAGCATGAATATCAAGGTAATGACCGTGACGCTCGTGCACGCAACTTTGATTTCGAGTCAGCGCCATGACCTCACCCATATCGCCAATTGCTTTAAACACCTCGCGGCCATTGCCTTGAAGATAAATACTCTTTATGGAACCCAACGATGAAGCGACCCACTGCGCCTCTGTAATGTTTAAAATTTGAGCTAAATCACGCGAACGTTTTTTTTGATCTATTTGATTTAACAAAAAATACTGAGCTTTTACGTTTTCTGAAGTGAGTACGTCTTGTTCAGGTAATAAACTTTGGTCTGGCACATCAATTAAGTCGAGCATGTGATTCTCCAATTTTTTGATGTTGATTGACCCTTGACAAAGCGATCAATCAACGTAGGGTTTGACTTAGGTTGAGGTTCTAGTAGAGATAGCTCAACGAAACCGATACATTTCGACCGGGCTGCGTATAAGCATCAACTGGACGAGAAAAACGGCTTGAGCCAGCAGTGGGTACATCAAGCGCATTCCAGTAGGTTTTATCAAACAGATTGAACAAACCGACCTGTAAAGTCATTCCCTTTATGTGTTCAGGCTGCCACGTGGCCATCAAATCAATTACGCCGTAGCCGGGCGCTTGAAAGTCAGGTTCTGGGATCTGACGCGTGGGCAATGGGTTAGTCACTTGTGTGCGGGCAGCAGCAGCTGTGAGTTGTGTGCGAACAGACCACGATGGTCGACTGTATTCCACACCGAAAATACCTGTAAGCGGTGCAACAGAGTTCAAGCTCTGATTTGTATTTTGGTTTTGCCCAACGGTATAGGCCAGAGAACCATATGTGCGCCAACCTTTGGTGATCTGCCACTCGCCTCGCGCTTCAAGGCCATAAATACGAACATCGGCTAAGTTTTCGTAAGACTGAATAAAATATGGATATTGCCTGTTGCCACGCCCAGTCACACCTTCAATAAAATTTTTGTAATGATTGTCAAAGTAAGTGACTGCACCATTGACCTTTTTGTTACCAAATTTTGTACCAAATTCCCACCCTTCGCTGGTTTCAGCCTCTAAATTTGGGTTGCCTTGCACCAAGTAAGTGCCCGGGGAACCATAGCGACTATAAAGTTGCGTAGCCGAGGGGGCGTTAAAACCTTGTGCGTATTGAACATACAAACTTAGGGTATCAAGTGGTCGCCAAGTACCCATCAGTTTAGGTGACCATGCCTCGCCACTTGCAGAGGGCAGCACCGTATTGGCTGGGTTACTATCGAATGAGCTGTTATCTGGCCGTTGGCTATAAGAGTCATAACGAATGGCGGGGCGTAATGAAAACTGCCCTTGCGCAAAATCAAGCGTATTTTGTAACCATAAGCCGTATTGATCACCATTCGTAGTGGGCACATCGGCTTGATTTGCATGCATAAATGAGCAAGGTGGAAAACGATATGACCTGCACGTATCGCTACCCCTAACGTACTGTTGAGTTTGGGTGCCAAACCACTCAAAACCCGATTCCCACATTTGATCAACCTGACCCTTGAACGACTTTGTCGCCTCAAGATTAAGACCGTAAGTTGACTCTTGAATGCTATTTGACCGGTTGTAGGCACCACGTGGGGCGCTGATACGTGTAGCGTTTTGTGTGCTGACAAGCTTAACTTTTTGCCAATAAACCTGTGCCGCTACAGAATCTAATAACGCTGAACGCCCCAGAGCCGCCCAAGCGTAATTCAGTGCCACACTTTCACGCGTAGATTTTTCAGTTAAATCTGTTTGGCCGGGTTGATAGGTTGTTGGTGCAGCCGTTAAATCATCAATATTGTCTTGGCGTTCAAAATACACGCCCGTTAAACCGACTAAATGGCCCCCATTAAATTGTTGCTGCAATTTCAACATGTAATTTTGTTGTGTGTAGCTGTCAGGGTTGGGCTCAGTTCGGGTTAGGCCATAGCCACCCACATTGCCCCCATTGATCGTTTGATTACCCAATTGCGTACCCGCTTGAAACAGCCACTGCAAACGATCATTAGCTTGACCCGCCAAAGCGGCGTTAATTAACCAGCTGTTATCAACCGATTGGTATGCCGTTTTACCTAAAGCACCAAAAGTTTTACCGCCCATCAACAAGTCTGAAGGGTTCAATGTTCGTACATCAACCACCCCACCTAAGGCTCCAGAACCTACCGTACTTGAATCACTACCCCGCACAATGTCAATGGCTGACAAAGTATTGAAATCAATTGTGTTTAACCCCCCTTTGACCCCACCCATATCACCGCGAATATCTTTTAGGTAGGATTGCCGAATGCCGTCAATGCGAGTCAGTACTCGATTTTCATCAAGACCACGTATATTGATGCTGCGGTTAGTTGCGTTGTAATTGACCCCTGGCTCTGCCCGACTACTTAATTCAGACCAATTTAAAATTTGAAGGCGATCAAGCGTTTGACGATCGGTTTGAGTAGCCCATGGCATCGGTTCATTAAGCTTTTCACCCATAACTGTAATTGCATCAAATGTTTGCGATACCGCTTGTAAAGCGGTTTGTTCAGCTGACAGTTCGGTCGACTGTGTTGCGGTTTGTGCCTGAACGACCCCTATAGACAAAACAGCCAAAGTTAACGCACTTAACACGGGTTGAACTGCACCCGAAAACTTGATTGGACCACTCCGGCTATACCGATGGATGTGGGCTGCGACTTGCTTTTTCATACTCACCCTTTTGAAACGTAAATTTATGTAATGATAATGATTCGTATTACGTTTAGCAAATGGATTATATGAATAGTTTGTAACAAACAGACAGTTAACGACTTCATCGCATCGCTAATCTGGCTTAACTACAAGA
>CALBMZ010000164.1 GCA_937896225.1 uncultured Alcaligenaceae bacterium
AAAAAGCATACAGATAAACAAAAAAAACATTAGACAAGTATTTTTAAGAACGGTGTAATAGATTAGTTTTGCTTACACAATGAGCAAATATATATTTCGTAGTTTATTTATGCTACGTTACAGGCTAATTTAAATTCTTTAAGTCATCGGGGGTAAATATTATGAAGCGAATAACACTGTCATCATTACTACTAGCCAGCACCTTAGCGTTTGGTTTATCAAGTACTGCGTTTGCTGACGCAGGTGACTCACCTGTTCTTAAACGTATTCAAGATAAAAAAGTTGTGAATATTGGGCATCGCGAAACTTCGATACCCTTTTCATACATGGACAGTAACGGCAAACCTGTTGGTTACTCAATCGACATTTGCATGAAAATTGTTGAAGAAATTCGTAAAGAACTTGGCAACCCAGACATTGCTGTTCGCTTTGTTCCCGTCACGGGTCAAACCCGTATTGCTTTAATGGCCAATGGCACCATTGACCTCGAGTGTGGTTCAACCACTAACAATCTTACACGTCAAAAACAAGTTTCTTATCTGCCGACGACCTTTATTACTGGCACCAAAATTGCCACACGTAAAGACTCTGGCATTAAAAATGTAAATGATTTGAACGGTAAAATTTTAGGTGTTTCAGCTGGCACTACAAACGAAAAAGTGCTTAAGGCATACATCGAGAAAAACAAGCTCAACACCAAAGTTGTTGAACTGAAAGACCATAGCCAAGGTTGGTTAGCCATGGAAACAGGTCGCATCGATGCATACGGTTCTGATGATGTCTTGTTGTACGGTTTGATTTCAAAATCAAAAAGCCCAAAAGATTACACAGTGGTAGGTGAATATTTGAGCTTTGACCCATATGCCATTATGGTGCCCCGTAATGACAGCACCTTTCAACGCTTAGGAACAAGCGTTGTGGCTGAGCAAATGAGAACAGGTGATTTGGCCACCACTTACAAAAAATGGTTTGAGCCAGGCCCAACCGGCATCAATATGCCTATGTCAAGCACTTTAGGCATGGCTTTTGAAATTCAAGCACTTCCTAATTAATTATATTTGTCTTGTGACCTCACCCTTGTTTGGGTGAGGTTTTCACTTTATTTTTTCAGGTATTCATGAATTACAACTGGGACTGGTCAATATTAATTGCAGAACCCTATGTGGGCTGGATAGTCTCAGGCCTCGGTTGGACAATTGTCGTCTCTCTTTTAGCATGGGTAGTGGCTTTTAGCCTCGGTTCAATTTTAGGCATCATGCGTACGACAAGCTCTTCGTTATTAAGAGGCATCGCCACTTTCTATGTTGAAATTTTTCGAAACATACCCTTGTTGGTTCAGTTTTTCTTATGGTTTTTTATTTTCCCTGAATTATTACCTGTCGATGCAGGCATGTGGGTCAAGCGCGAAATGCCCATGCCAGAGTTCACGACAGCGATCATTGCTTTGGGCCTCTACACCGCTTCTCGCGTGTGTGAACAAGTACGATCTGGAATTGAATCAGTCGGTACGGGGCAAGTTGCAGCCGCTCGGGCACTGGGTTTAACTGAGTGGCAAACGATGCGGTACATATTGGTACCGGTTGCCTATCGGCGTGTCATTCCACCCCTCACGAGCGAATTTTTAACTATTTTTAAAAACTCAAGCTTAGCGTTGACGATTGGCGTTATTGAGTTAACAGCAGTTACCCGTCAAATTGAAGAGTACACTTTTCAAGGTTTTGAAGCCTTCACGGCAGCAACCGTCATCTACAGCATGATCACCTTTTTTGTTATGTGGCTCATGAAAAAAATTGAAGTACGATCTCGTGTTCACGGCATGATCGGAAGTGGTAGTTAGATGGGTGTTTTTGACTTTTCCGTTATTTTCGATAACTTACCCTTTTTATTAAAGGGTATGCAAACCACGTTACTGTTGACTGCTGTAGCGATGTTTGGTGGCATTGTGCTGGGCACACTTCTCGCACTGGCTCGTATGTCATCATTCATATTTCTGTCAGTGGTGGCCACCAGCTATATTAATTTCTTCCGCTCACTACCGCTCATTCTGGTTATATTTTGGTTTTACTTTTTAGTACCCTTAGCATTAGGTCGACCCGTCGGAGGGTTGTACTCTGTTCTGGTTGCCTTTACGCTTTTCGAGGCCGCTTATTATGCGGAAATTATTAGGGCAGGTATTTCAAGCGTTCGTTCTGGTCAAGCCGCTGCCGCACGTGCCCTGGGCATGTCTTATGCTCAAAGCATGCGATTCATCGTGCTACCACAAGCCTTCAGAGCGATGGTCCCCATTTTGTTAACCCAGGGTATTGTTCTATTTCAAGATACATCACTTGTGTATGTTGTTGGCTTAAAAGACTTTCTAGTCAGTGCCGAGTTAATCGCCAACCGTGAACAACGTTTGATTGAGATGTTTAGCTTTGTAGCACTTGTTTATCTCGCGATATGTTTTAGTGCATCGCAGGGTGTTAAAATTCTTGAGCGGAGGATGAAACGTTGATTAGTTTTGATAACGTGAATAAGTTCTATGGTGACTTTCAGGTCTTACGCGATTGCAGTACGCATGTAAAAGCTAAAGAGGTCGTGGTTGTATGTGGCCCATCGGGCTCAGGAAAAAGTACCCTGATCAAATGTGCCAATGGTCTTGAGCCATTTCAATCGGGAACCATTACCGTCAATGATGTGGGTGTTGGCGACAAAAATACCAACCTCAATCAACTCAGATCTCGCATAGGAATGGTGTTTCAAAACTTTGAACTGTTTCCGCACCTGTCTGTTCTACAAAATATTTGCATTGCTCAAGAAATGGTGTTGAAACGGTCTAAACAAGAATCGACCGAACGTGCGTTTGCATTATTAGAACGTGTCGGACTTTCAAACCAAGCTGAAAAATTTCCAGCACAACTTTCGGGTGGTCAACAACAGCGCGTTGCTATTGCACGTGGGCTCGCCATGGACCCTGTGGTCATGCTATTTGATGAACCAACCTCTGCGCTTGATCCTGAAATGATTAATGAAGTGCTTGATGTCATGGTTAAGCTCGCCCAAGAAGGTATGACGATGATGGTTGTTACCCATGAAATGGGCTTTGCCAAACGCGTCGCCGATCGAGTTATTTTCATGGATCAAGGGCAAATTGTTGAAGATGAAAAGACCGATGTCTTTTTCTCTAACCCTAAAAGCGATCGAGCGAAAGACTTTCTTTCAAAAATTCTAAATCACTGACCTGTTCATCAATGACCTGCCAGCGCCCGATTAAGCAACTGTAGAACCCAATTTCTAGGGCTTCAGCCTACACTTTTGGTGAAGATACGAGTAAAGGTGGCTGGGCTTAAAGTGGTTTGCAAAACAGGCGCGAGACATGCCTGCTATGTCAGCTAGAGAATCAAGCGTCCAGTTGCGAGCGGGTTCGTTATGCATTTAGGTGATCGCTTTAAGCAGTTTGGGGTCTGCTAATGCCTTGGTTAAACCAAACGGTAAAGCTTGAGTTCGAATTAAAAACCTCAATACAACTAATATAAATCATTTATTTACAAGAACACCCAACCCGCCATAGCGCCCCCTAAAACGACTAACCAAGGCGCAAGCTTCCCATACGTCAATGCCAACAGGGCGACCAACGCCAAACCAAAGTCTTTTGGTTGAAAAATAGCGTTTGTCCAAACGGGGTTGTAGAGCGCAGCTAACAGCATGCCAACGACGGCAATATTGATGCCCGTCAAGGTGGCTTGTGTTTTAGGGCTTCGGCGCAGCTGTTCCCAAAAGGGCATGGCACCGAACACTAACAAAAACGATGAGGCAAAAATAGCCAGTACACACACCATACCGCTCACCCAAGCCGACCCACCCGTTTGGGTAGACGCCCCCAAAAACGCAGCAAAGGTAAACAATGGGCCTGGCACAGCTTGTGCTGC
>CALBMZ010000165.1 GCA_937896225.1 uncultured Alcaligenaceae bacterium
CGATACACTTCAAGCTTTGCATGTCAGCCCCCCACGCACTACCAGTCATAATTTTTTTAAGGCCTAGAGAAAGCCTTGGGCTCGTAAAAAATTTGCCCTCGCAAATCTTTTTGTACAACGGATAATATTTTATTAAAAGACACCTCGTCACCAGGTTGGCAAACACCCTTTGGGTTTTCCAGCGTTAAGTGTCGTTCGACGATGATGGCCTGTTTATGATGAAAATAACGAGACTGATAGACATAACCGTCGATCTCGATTTTCATAGGTTCAGGTAACCGAGTAACCTCGACTGAGGGTGGAAAATTCAATACGTAATGCTGCGTGTAGCGGACTGAGTGGCAGACATACGGAAAGGGTTGCACCGGATAGGGTGAAATTTCTCTGAATGATTCAATTCGACCCGGGGCCAAACCAACTGGAACCCACATGGCCCCTGGGCCAGGAAAGTTATTGATCGGTTGTATATTGAAGGTCGCCGAAACCTGCACGGGGTTGGTTAAATCGTACATCGGTTCAAAGTACAAGTTACCTGTACCCACTTGACCAAACAGAGCAAGTTGTTTGATGGGTATCTCATCTTTATAACGACCTTCATAACCCATTAAAAATGCGCGCGCACCAATCGCCGATGTGCCCACATGTTTAGAGTTGGCCTGCCCTATTATTGAACCATCGTCATGAATGTGAATGATGACTTCTGATGAAATATGATTTTGTAGCGCTTGCGGCTTGGGTGTGCGACCGTACCGCAATGTTTGTGTATGCACGTTGGGCTTATCTAGCGACGGGTAAGACAAGACCCCAAACGGTGCATAACGATCAGTTGAATCGACATAAAGATTCCAAGCTGGCAAGTAAGTGATAACGTGGTTAAACGGTGCCACACCGCCTAACTTTGGCAAGCTAAAAGCATCACCAGAGTTAATGAGCACTGACTCAGCTTCAATACCCTTGGCAGCCAATAAAGCAATCAGTAGCGTATTGTGGTCTTTGCAATCACCATAGCGGTTTCGCACAATTGATTCAGCGTCGTTGGGTACAACCCCACCGTCACCCAAAAAAATAGCCACATAACGTATTTCAGTGGCGACCCAGTTGTATAGCGCCTGTGCTTGTGCTTGGGGGTCTTGAATGCCATGAGTAATATCATTTGCCAACGCTTGAATATTTGTTGTAACAGATGATTTTTTAGCCGCTTTTTCTTGATAAAGTTGACCAACCTCAAGCATAGATGAAATAGACGATACACGTATATATGGTTGAATATCTAGACCAGAAACGGTATCTTCCTCAAGCTTTATAGGCTTTGCGTTACGGAACGAGAATCGATAACGAACTGAACCATCAGAACCGTTTTTTAGTTTTTTAACCTTGATAAGAGGTTGGCGATGCGGCGTTTCAACTTTAATTTTTATAGCTGGGTCATGACTGAAATCAATGACCACATCTTTAAAATAAATTGATAACGGAAAGCGAAATGTTCTTGAGTAATGACCTTCATATAGCGGGGTATGTACGACTTGATGGGTTCGTAAATGCGTTTTGGCCCCCAGAGCTAACTGCGGAAAAATAACTGCATAAGCTTTGGTGTCGCTATACCCACCGACTTGACCCGCCTGATCGTCTTCCACCAAACGTATGGCTTTAGGGTCAAGCTCAACCCGCTTACCATTGGGTAATTCAGTGAATGCTTCAAGCACCTTAACTGATTCACGACCCTGACTAAAAGAGACCTTTTCTTCACCAAACCAATCAATGCCCGTTGAAGTGAGTAGTGACGTGACATCATAATAGTCGGCAACAGACGAGCCATCAGCATTGACATGAATTTTGACGTGTCGTTGCTCTATCCGAAAGTGATCTTCATTCGGGGACTGTGCGGCCCAAGAGGCTGGCACCACAGAGCACAAGACCAGTGTGAAAAGCCACGTAGACTGACGCCACGAACAACGAAAACAACTTAGAAGATTAAAAAAATTATCATATTTAACAATGCTAATTTCTGATATTTGAAACAACTTGTTTGAACGGTGACGAACTAACCAACCCTGTACATACATTTTTTACGCCTTTGAAACCAAGTTAAAAAAACTAAGTATTTAGGCATAAACTCTAGCATTATCCGTACAGGTAAATTTACACTTTAGTTGTTATTGCCTTGGTTTAGAAAGCAGGTTTCAAAGACCGCAGTTAACGGTTTAAAGCTCACGGTTCACCAATATCTTCATTCCAGAGACGGGGTTGAGCGGCAATGAAATGATTCATTAAATCAATGCAGGTTTTATCATGTAAAACAACGACCTGCACACCACGCTCTTTTAATAGCGCTTCATCACCCATGAAAGTTTGATTTTCGCCCACAACCACTTTAGGAATGCCATACAACATGATGGCGCCACTACACATTGAGCAAGGAGACAATGTTGTGTAGATAACAGACTCTTTATAAATCGACGCAGGCTGACGACCTGCATTTTCTAGTGCACTCATCTCGCCATGCAAAATGGCGCTGCCATCTTGAACACGACGATTATGACCACGGCCAATAATTTTGCCTTGATGAACCAAAACAGAACCAATCGGTATACCACCTGTTTCAAGCCCTAATTTGGCTTCATCAATAGCAGCTTGCATGAATTGATCTGTAATCATTTAACTGGCACCACTTTCATGTTCTTCACCAATTCCGCAACGGCTTGCGTGACAGCCTCGACCCGGACCAAATTATTTAAGACTGATTAGCGCAATTGCGGAGTAATTTACCGCAAATAGACTTACAACTCATTTCAAGCATTTTTGCACATCAAAAACTTTTAGTAATGGCTCATTGTTAAAACATGATTAATTATTAACAAGCAAAGTTTTGGCATGCAAAACTTAATATGAAATTGAAAGTTAAAGCTGTCTTGCTATTTGAAATTACCTCATCAGCTCAGGTAACCAAATTGCAATTTGCGGGTAGTAAATCATCAGGGCCAACAAGATCACCATCATGGCAATAAATGGCAGCGAACCCTTGATGACATCGCCTATTGTGACGTGCTCACGCCCAATACCCTGAATCACAAATAGGTTTAAGCCGACGGGTTGTGTGAGTACGGCAATTTCCATGGTGATGGTGTAGA
>CALBMZ010000166.1 GCA_937896225.1 uncultured Alcaligenaceae bacterium
GTGTAAAAATACCAAAATGACTGTTTGTGAAACGACAAAATGACACTAGACAATGCTTTAACCGTTAATAATCAACCTAATTTAAGTAGACGCTTTGCGTCGGTTGATCGCTTGTATTCAAGTGGTGCCATGGTGACTTTATCTCAAAAGAAGGTTGTCGTGGCGGGTATTGGGGGCGTGGGTTCTTGGGTGGTTGAAGCTTTGGCGCGTTCAGGGGTTGGAGCTTTGACCTTGATCGATCTTGATCACATTGCAGAATCAAACATTAACCGTCAAATTCATGCGTTGGGCAGCACGTTAGGGCAGCCTAAAGTGCAAGCCATGGCTGAGCGTGTGAATGATATCAACCCGACTTGTCAGGTGATATGTCACGATGCGTTTGTTGAGCCTGATAACGTTCAATCGGTGATCGATTCTGATGCTGATTTGGTGATTGACTGTGTTGACCAAGTTCATGCCAAAATTGCAATGATTTTGATCTGCCAGCAACGCCAGCAATCACTTTTGGTTTGTGGGGGGGCGGGTGGCAAGATTGATGCATTAAGTTTGCGTCATGGCGATCTACGTGACGCCACCCATGATGCTTTGTTGGCTCGTATACGTCATATTTTGAGAAAACAACATGGGTTTCCTCATGCAAAAACCAAACGTACCCCTAAAATGGGTGTTGAGACCTTTTGGTTTGCCCAACCGACTTTAATCCCCAAAGCTTGGTCAGAAGGGTTGGTCGATGCGCCCGAGTCTGGTGCTGCATTAGCCTGTGCGGGTTACGGTTCTGCGGTGACGGTGACTGCCACGATGGGTTTTGTGGTTTCGGGTCAAGCCATTGCTCAGCTCTTAAAACAGACTTAATTAATTGTGAAAGTAATATGAACTTGAATGCATTGAATGAATTTTTCTGCCGTTTATGGCGTTATGCCATGAAACCAAGTGCACCTACTTGGCTGTTTCCGCTGACGGCGGTTTGGCTATCGTTTATTGCGTGGTTGCGCCCTTTACACATTCCTGACGAGGGTCGTTATGTTGGGGTTGCGTGGGATATGGTGCGGTTTGACAGCACCTGGACGCCTTTGTTAAATGGCCTACCTTACTTTCACAAACCGCCCCTGTTTTACTGGCTCGCAGAATATTCGTTTTTATTATTTGGTGCCCATGAATGGGCCGCACGGTTACCTTCACTAGTGGTGGCTTTTCTGACAGCCGTTTGTCTTTATTTATTTGTGCGGCGCCACCGTGGGGTAGAAGTTGCAACCGTTACGTTGCTAGCTTTGGTGACCATGCCGTATTTTTATGGGGCAGCTCAATACGCAAACTTAGATATGTTGGTTGGCGGCATGATCACCCTAACGATTTTAGCGGGTGCTGAGGCTGTATCACGTCAACAGGCAGGTCAATCATATAAGGGCTTTGCTGTAGCAATGGGGGCTTTGGCTGCCTTGGCCGTTTTGTCAAAAGGGCTCATTGGCATTGCCTTACCAGGTGGCGTTTTATTTTTCTGGTTATTAGTCACTAGACGTTGGCAAGGCTTTGCTGTGCTACTCGCACCGGGTGTTTGGTTAGCATTTCTGTTGGTGGGTTTGCCCTGGTTTATTGCTATGGAATGGCAATACAGTGGTTTCCTACATTATTTTTTTGTTTACCAACATTTTGAACGTTTTCTCACCAGTGGTTTTAACCAGCAGCAAGCCTGGTGGTTCTTTATACCTGTGTTGTTAGGTTTTACTTTGCCTTGGTCGTTGGCCTTGCTTGAGTATATAAGACCCTCGGTGCGGGCTGCTTTGCGTTTCGCCGGGTATGGCAAATGGTTTGCTTTACTGATTATTTGGGTAGCGCTAATAACTGTATTTTTTTCAATGCCCGCTTCAAAATTAATTGGTTACACCGTACCTGTTGTCCCGCCTTTGGCGATACTTATGGCTGAAGCGTTGGTGGCAGGTTTGAATGGTTTACGCCGCGATCAAGTTTTCAAACAAACGCTGACTTTCTTTATCGCTGGGGCGATCACGTGTGTGATTGGCTTAACTATTTTCTTATTTGTACAAAAAGACAGTACCAAGCCATTTGTTCAACTGATTAAAGCTGAGCAAACGAGTCAAGACGGGTTTATCTTTATTGATATCTACCCTTTTGATAGTGCCTTTTATACCGGTAGTAAAGAGCCAGCGTGGGTAGTAACTGGTTGGAAAACTTTAGTAGATGGCGATAATTGGCGACACGAACTTGCCGATGCTGGTGACTTTAAGCCTGAGTTGGGTAAAGATGTTTTAGTTGATCAAGACGATCTGATACCCCGTATGTGTCAGGCGATAAACCGAACATATTGGGTGCGCATACAAGATTATGACGTAGCACGTTGGCCGTTTATTGCGCATGCTCAACCAAAATATGAGGCGCGGGATGGTGGGCGTTGGTTTAAGGTGGTAGTTGACGAATCGTTTAAGGGCGAATGGTGCCCTAAGATAAGTACCTAGTAACGACTGTACCTAGTAACGACTATACCTAGTAACGACTGAGAATGTACTGGGGTGACTGACGGGGCTCGAACCCGCGACAACCGGAATCACAATCCGGGACTCTACCAACTGAGCTACAGCCACCAAAGATCAAAATTCTAGCATGTTTGAGGCTATGTATTGAACGCAATCGACTTCATCGTCACAAAATTTCTCTGGACCTACTGGCCTCATATGGTTTTATTGACCAGTATTGTGGCCAGCATCACCGCTTCGGTGCATGCAGCCATGACCAAACAAGATGTTCGCGCTGCCATTGGCTGGGTTGCGGTTATATTGTTTTCCCCATTATTTGGGGCTTTGCTCTATTTTATTGCGGGTATTAACCGCATTCGTCGAGAACGCATCAGAGTTAAACGTAAAAAAAGTGAACACTTAACGCAAAGTGTAGAAAAAGTAGAAATAGGGACAGAATCAGAAGTTTATGTCGAAGCGCAAGTATCTCGAAGCGATTTAAAAAATATTAAAGGTGGGGTTCAAGCGCCGGTAAAGCATCTCGATAACCAATCTTTTGAAGTGTCTGACGTGACTCAATATGGTGCCCAAAACTTTTCGGGTATGCATAAACTAGGCGATAAAGTGGCTTTGTTTCCGCTCGTGTCAGGCAATGCCCTGCGCATGTTAAATGGGGGTGACGAAACTTACCCTGCCATGATTCAAGCGATTAGCCAAGCAAAACACTCTGTTGCGATGCAAAGTTACATTTTTGATCACGACCGAGCGGGTTTAGCGGTCGCCCAGGCATTGATTGAGGCACAAAAGCGTGGGGTTGAGGTGAGGGTGCTGATCGATTCGGTCGGGTCAAGGTATTCGAGGCCTGCTATTACCCCAACGCTTTTGGCTGGGTCAGTCGATGCGGCATTATTTATGACAACATTTCCAGGCTTTCGACTCGCCTACGCAAATTTACGTAGCCATCGCAAACTGCTGGTGATTGATGGTCGTTACGGTTTGACGGGTGGAATGAACATACGCGAAAGTTTTATGCGTCAATATGGGGGTGACAATATGACCCACGATACGCATTTTGAGGTAGAAGGGCCAATTGTTGAGCAACTTTTTGAAAGTTTTGTACACGATTGGGAATTCACCACAAAAGAACACTTGAGTGGCCCGGCTTGGTACCCTGCTAAACCTGTTTGGAAACATGGGCAAGATATACCCATACGAGCTGTGCGTTCGGGCCCTGACCGTATGATGGCTAACAACCAAAGCATGTTGTTAGGGGTGCTTTCTGTAGCGCAACAAAGCGTGCGTGTTCAGTCACCTTACTTTTTGCCAGACATCACGTTAATTGATTCACTTAAAACTGCTGCCCGTCGTGGGGTTGTGGTTGATGTGGTCATACCCGGTAACAACAACTTGAAACTTGTTGGTGCGGCAATGGACGCTCAGTTTGATCAACTTATTGAAGTAGGGGTGCGGGTTTGGCGCAGTCAAGGTCAATTTGACCATTCAAAACTGTGTACCGTTGATGGGGTTTGGTCTTATGTTGGTTCGAGCAACATTGATGCCCGTAGTTTGCGGCTTAACTTTGAACTTGATATTGAGGTTTATGACTCAAAGCTAGCGCAGACCCTAGCGCAACGCATCGATCATGTTATTCAAAGTGGCAAACGTGTGACACTAAAATCGTTAAAGTCTAAACCGTTTTATTTGCGTCTACGCAACCGCATCGTTTGGTTGGCCTCACCTTATCTTTAAGTGGTGTGGCGCCCCCGGCGTGACTCGAACACGCAACCTCCCGCTTAGAAGGCGGGTGCTCTATCCAGTTGAGCTACGGAGACCATAAAGCAGTAGTTTACCCAATCGCAGAGCTTAGCGTTTAAACTGACAGATATGACACAAATATTTACGGTTCACCCAGACAATCCACAGCCACGAATGATGAAGCAGGTGGTTGAAATACTGGCTTCTGGTGGGTTAGTCGCTGTGCCGACCGACTCGGGTTATGCATTGGTGGCGCGTCTTGATGATCGTGATGCCGCAGACGCTTTAAGAAAAAGTCGTGGCTTAGACCAACGCCATCATTTAACGTTAATTTGCCGTGATTTGTCTGAAATCAGCCATTTTGCGAAAGTTGACAATACGCAATACCGAATGCTCAAGCATGCTACCCCAGGCCCTTGGACGTTTATTTTACCTGCCTCGCGTGAAGTGCCTAAGCGCTTGTCGCACCCATCACGTAAAACAATTGGTATTCGGGTGCCACCACATCCCGTTACACAAGCTTTGCTATATGAGGTGGGCCAAGCACTGGTTTCAACCACTCTTATTGTGCCCGGTGACGATAAACCTTTAGTGAGCGCCGAGGAAATTGAATCACGTATGGGGCATGCCTTAGCGGCTATTGTTGATTGTGGCAATTGTGCATGGGAACCTACGACCGTCATTGACTTGTCGTCGAATGAGCCCATTGTGGTGCGTCAAGGTCGTGGCAACTTAGCAGATATTGGTCTAGCTTAAAAGGAAATATAAGTTTTTATGAATGACATTATGCAAACGATCGCAGTCTATGCGCTGCCCGTTATTTTTGCGGTTACCCTTCATGAGGCGGCGCATGGCTATGTGGCCCGCTTATTTGGCGATCCAACGGCTATGTTAGCGGGTCGTGTTACGTTAAACCCAATCGTTCATATTGACATGGTTGGCACCGTGTTGGTGCCGCTTGGTATTTTGCTCACGTCTAAAGTGTTGGGTGGGCCGCCGCTTTTATTTGGTTGGGCAAAGCCTGTGCCCGTCAACTTTAATAAGCTTCATAAGCCCAAAAGAGACATGTTGTGGGTAGCTTTAGCGGGCCCAGCTGCTAACTTATGGATGGCCATCATGTGGGCTTTAACGGTTCGCCTGCTCTTAGATGCAGGGGTGCTTCGTGATAGTTTTTGGTTTCAAATGGCAGTTGTTGGTATTCAAATTAACTTAGTTCTCATGGCTTTAAATCTTTTTCCTTTATTGCCATTAGATGGCGGTCGTATTTTGTATAGCCTGTTGCCTCAAAATCTAGCGTTGCAATATAGTCGGCTCGAGCCCTACGGTATGGCCATACTAATCGTGTTGTTGATAACAGGTAGCCTTTGGGTCATGATTGAGCCCTTTATGATGCTCGGTCGATTTATAGTTCAATGGTTTATTTAAAGTTCATCATGCTTTTAAACGCGTAGAACTGCCACGCAGACTGTTAAAATATCTAGATCTCAAGCCACTGTGTTTGAAATTTAATCTTTTGGGTTTTTTATGACTTCAATGAGCCAATCTCAAAACATGCCACGTTTTAAAGGCAGCATGGTTGCACTGGTAACGCCTATGCAACTCGATGGTCAACTTGATTACACCGCATATCGTGGTTTGATAGATTGGCACATTCAAGAAGGTACTGATGCACTCGTTGTGGTCGGTACCTCTGGCGAATCGCCAACAGTCGATGTCGATGAACACGCCGAATTGATTCGTGTTGCAGTCACCCACGCGGCAGGCCGTATACCCGTCATCGCCGGTGTGGGTGCAAACTCAACCCTTGAAGCGATTGAGCTCACGCGCTATGCTCAAAAAGCCGGCGCACAAGCAGGCTTGTCTGTCGTGCCTTATTACAACAAACCCTCACAAGAGGGCATGTACCAACATTTCAAGGCTGTTCAAGAAGCGGTAGATTTGCCCACGTTGTTGTATAACGTGCCAGGGCGCACCGTGGCTGATTTAGATATTGACACGATTGTGCGTTTAGCAAACATACCTGGCATCATCGGCATCAAAGACGCCAGCGGCGATATTAGCCGCGTATCTAGATTGGTTGCGCGTAAACCAGTTGAATTTGACGTGATTAGTGGCGACGACCCAACTGCTGCAGCGTTAATTTTGCTCGGTGGTGTTGGCAATATTTCTGTCACGGCTAACGTGGCGCCACGGGCGATGCACGAGCTGTGTGAGGCCGCTTTGGCGGGCAATATTCCGCGCGTTCGTGAAATTGATCAAAAATTATCAGTTGTGAACAAGGTGTTGTTTCTAGAAGGTAACCCTGTGCCTGTAAAATGGGCGCTAGCTGAAATGGGGCGCATTCAGCATGGCTTGCGTCTACCGCTTGTACAGTTGAATCAGCAGTACCATGCAGCAGTTCGTGATGCATTAACAAAGGCAGGTTTATTGTGAAAAAAATGGGTAACCATTCAACGATACGTTTACTAACAGCTTGTGGCGTTGTGTCCGTTGCGGTGCTGTTGTCGGCGTGTGCAAGCATTAAAGATACGATGAGCGGGCAAAATGCAATTGATTACTCATCAGTTGTTCGCACTGACCCTTTGAGTGTGCCACCTGATTTAACTCAGGCCGCTGCCGACCCGCGTTACCGAGCACCAGCAACGGGTTCGACTACTTACTCGCAGTTTCAGGCACAAATGAAAGACAGTAGCCCGTCGGTTGGAATGGGGCAGCCCCAAGTGTTGCCCAGTTACCCTGATATGGAAGTTAAGCGAGACGGCGATTTGCGCTGGCTGAATGTCAAAATGACACCCGATCAGCTTTATCCAAAAATTGTTGATTTTTGGGTAGATAACGGCTTTAGCCTTGCTGTAAACGATCCTAAAGCTGGTATTATGGTCACGAACTGGGCTGAAAATCGAGCCAAAATACCTGAGTCTTGGTTGCGTCAAGCACTAGGTTCCGTGCTCGATACCGTGTATGACAGCGGCGCGCGCGACAAATTTCGCACTATCATCGAACGCGATGGTAAATTCACCACCGTTTATGTTTCACACCAACACATGGTTGAAGTTGAGTATGGGGTTGATAAAACATCAGTCAAATGGGAAAACGGTCGTGAAGACCCAGGGCTAAATGCCGCCATGTTGGCACGTTTGATGGTTGCGTTGGGCGAGGGTGTTGAAGACGCCCGTAAGAAAATGGCTCAAGCTCAGTTAAACGATCAAAAACCTGCAGTCATCGACAACATTGGTTCTACAGCCACCCTGATAGTCGCTGAGCCTTTTGATATAGCGTGGCGTCGTGTCGGTTTAGCGCTTGATTCGGGTAATTTTGCGGTTGATGATCGCGATCGTTCAAAGGGCGACTTCTTTGTACGCTATGTTGATACCGATACAGGTGTGTCGCGCGAAGAGCAAAGCGCGTTTTCAAGGTTTTTCTTTGGAAGAAAATCACCCCAAGTGGCACAACAGTACCGTCTGAACTTGGTACAGGAAGGCAACACCACTGTTGTTAAAGTGTTTGATGCCAATAATCAACAAGACACCAGCGAAACCGCTAAACGTATTCTGACGGTGCTGTCGGGTCAAATGTAGGGTTATATGCTTTTTGTGGGTTCCCAGTGTAACCAACCGTCCATAGTCCATTCATTTAAGCAGGCCAAAATATCTTCAGCCTTTGGTTTTGCTTTAAGTGCTTTGGAATCAAGAGACCGGTTGTTAGCCAGCAAACGCAATAATACTTTAGCCTTCAGACTTGCCACTTCTCCGTTTATATACAACACTTTTTCGGCATAGAGCATTCGAGTGCGTCGATCGAGTCGCCACTGGCCCTCAGCTAAACCTTCAATCGTGTTGGGTAACTTGGTGCCGCGCTTGGCTGGTTCAAACACAGCCAAGGGGTGGGGTTCGGTTAACCAGCAACCTAAATATCGTTTTGCTAATTTGCGGTCAAACTTAAGCTTTTTAACGGCATCACAGGTAGCCTCTACAAGTTTTTTCGGTAGGGCTGAGGGTGCTTCTACGGCAGGTTGTTTAGGGTCTTTAAAACGCTTCTTTAGGCTTGGGCCATGCAAGGGTGGACTGGCAAATGCGCTTTGACCTGCACCGCTGCGCGCAGCGATTTGATCTGATGCCGCTTCGAGCATACCGCGTGCTAAGGTTGCGGCATCTGGGGCTCTGAAACCAACTGACAACGTCATGCAATTGCCTACCGCCACGCCATCGTGAGCCAAGTGGGGGGGTAAATACAGCATGTCGCCTGGTTCAAGTACTTCATCGAACTCTGGCGTAAAGTTTGCCAAAATTTTTAAGGGTAGATCTGGCAGCAGCGATAAATCTTTTTGGGCGCCATAACGCCAACGTCGGTTGCCGTGGGCTTGAATTAAAAACACGTCGTAACTATCTACGTGTGGTCCCACCCCACCGCCGTCTGTAGCATAGCTGATCATCAGATCATCTAGTCGTGCAGCCGGTACAAAATTAAACTGGTGCAACAAGTCGCTGGCCGTATCGTCGTGCAGGTCAACCCCTTGAACAAGTAATGTCCATTCTTTTTCAGTGGCACGTGGCAAGTGATCAAATGGGCCCTGTTCCATAAACCATTGATTGTCTGCACGCCAAATCAGTCTAGATTCGACATCGTCGAGACGGCTCAGGCGTTTTAACTTAGTCAAAGGAACGGGCGGTAATAAGCCTGGCAATGCACCCCTAATAAGCAAGGGTTTTTTTTGCCAATATTCTGCCATGAATTGTGCAGGGCTGATGCCCCCTAACAAGGTTCGAGCGTCATGAATGGCAGTATGGTGCTTAGGTTTGAGCTTGGTTTTAGGTTGTTTCATGGTTGGTAGGGTTCGCTAGAGGTGAGCACGCGATTGATGCGTTGATGAGTAGGCAAAGTGCTCAGTAAACAAAGTGCTGCTTTAATCATGTTGTCAGCATTTTTTTTAGTTTGTATAAGGCATCAAGTGCTTCACGCGGGCTTAAGCTGTCTGGGTCGATATTTATCAGATCATCAATTAAATCTTGATTAGGGTGATCAACGGGCTCTGTTTGGGCGACTGCAGTGGTGGCGTAATCGGTAAATAAACCAAGTTGGGGCGAGGGTGCACCTTGCGCCTCAAGTTTCTCGAGCTCTCTCGTTGCATGACGAATCACAGCGGCAGGCACGCCCGCACGTTGTGCTACCTGTATGCCATAACTGCGGCTGGCAGGCCCCGCTTGCACTTCGTGTAAAAACACAATGCCCCCGGCTGAGGTGGTTGCTGCTAAATGTACGTTGGCGGCACAATGATTGTCGTTTGGCATGCGGGTCAGTTCAAAATAATGGGTAGCAAATAAGGTTAGAGCGCGGTTGTGAGTGAGTAAACGATAAGCAATGGCCCAAGCCAACGCCAAGCCATCATAGGTTGAGGTGCCGCGGCCAATTTCATCTACTAACACTAAGCTGTTCGCTGTACTGGAAGACAAAATCGTGGCGGCTTCTGTCATTTCCATCATGAAGGTGGAACGCCCACCTGCTAAATCATCTGCTGCGCCAATACGGGTGAAAATGCGGTCTACCACACCGATTTTTGCAGAAGAGGCCGGTACGAAACTACCCACTTGTGCTAACAACACAATTAAAGCGACTTGACGCATATAAGTTGATTTACCGCCCATGTTAGGGCCCGTAATAATCAGTAATGAACGATCAGGGCTTAATTGACAGCTATTGGGCGTAAAACGTTCAATTGTGCGTTCAACTACGGGATGCCGGCCAGCTACGAGGTCGATGTTAACGGTCTCAACTATTGAGGGTTGCACCCATTCATTGAGTTTTGCGTGATGCGCTAAAGCGGTCAGAACATCCATTTCAGCTACCGCATGGGCGACTAAAACTAATGACGGCACAAAAGGCAAAAGGGTATCGATTAAGGTTTCGTACAACCATTTTTCGCGGGCGAGTGAGCGGTCTTGGGCTGATAGTATTTTGTCTTCCCACGACTTAAGCTCAGGGGTGATAAAACGCTCTGCATTTTTAAGTGTTTGACGACGCCGGTAATCGTCAGGTACTTTGTCGATTTGGCTTCGCGTGACTTCAATAAAAAAACCATGAACACGGTTGAATTCGACACGCAGGTTTTGAATACCTGTACGCGTTTTTTCACGGGTTTCAAGGTCAATTAAAAACTGACCTTGATCACTTGATAATTGCCTCAGCTCATCAAGCTGGGTATCGTAGCCGTCAGCGATCACGCCACCGTCGCGCACTTGGGCGGCTGGCTCGGGCGCGATAGCGCTTGTGAGTAAGGTACTTAACTGAGTATCGACGACTAGAGATTGCAACAATCCACCGAGTGGGTTTTCAGTTTGATTAAGTTGGTTTTGATTGGCTTCATCAAGCATCTGCGCGAGCAAAATACTTAATTTTGGCAGTTGGCCTAAGGCGTCTCGTAAGCTCGCTAATTCACGTGGCTTGATGCTTTTTAAAGCAAGCCGGGTAGCGATACGTTCAAGATCGGGTAATTGGGCCGTGTGTTTTTGTAGGGTGCTCAGTTCAAGGCTATTGATCAATAAACCTACCCCAGCATGTCGTCTTTGAATTTGAATGACATGTCGTAATGGGTGGTGCAACCAACGTCTGAGCAAACGACTGCCCATTGGCGTGCCGCAGTGATCTAAAAGTGAAAATAACGTGGGGGCGTCTTCGCCTGAAATGGTGCGGGTGAGTTCAAGATTGCGCCGGGTGGCTTGATCCATCAATACATAATCGCTGGCACGCTCTGCACGAATAGCTTGTATGTGTTGAAGCGATGAAGCTTGCGTTCGTATGGCATAGCGTAATAAGGCACCGGCGGCACACAAGCCTACTGCAAGGTCTTGCACGTCAAAGCCGGCTAAAGAATCAATAGCAAAGTGATGGGTGAGTTGTTCGGTTGCGTTGCGCTTGTCAAAGTGCCAGTCTGGCACATTCGTTTGTGCACAAGTCAGTGTAAAAGGCTTATTGGCGGTATCAGCGCTGATTACTTCGGCGGGGTCAATGCGGTGTAGTTCAGACTCAAGTTGTTCACCACTACATTCGCTGACGCGAAATTCGCCACTGGCCAAGTTTAACCAAGCTATGCCAGTGCGCCCAGTTGGTTTGCCCGCTTTGGTGGGCTGCCACCATGCGGCCACACAACGATCAGCCTTAGCGGGTAAAAATGCGTCATCAGTGAGGGTGCCAGGTGTTACCAACCTTACGATTTTGCGCTCAACAGGGCCTTTACTGGCAGCCGGATCACCGATTTGTTCACATACTGCAATCGATTCGCCCATGGCTACCAAGCGGCTTAAATATTGTTCAGCAGCATGAACCGGAATACCCGCCATGGGTATGGGGATGCCGTTAGAGCTGCCACGCTTGGTCAAAGTTAAGCCCAATAAACGTGCCCCTCGCTCGGCATCTTCATAAAACATTTCGTAGAAATCGCCCATGCGATAAAACAGCAACATCGAACCCGCCTCAGCTTTGAGCTTTAGGAATTGTTGCATCATGGGGGTGTGTTTTGACGTCTCAAGGCTCGTAATTTGAGCGCTATCTGTTGGCCCGTCAAGTTCTAGATTTTCTGTTGTCATTCAATCACTATTGTCATTTTACAGTTCACTCGGCGTTATTAAGTTCCACTCATTTTTGTCATGCTTCGACGACTGTATAGATACCATTTAAGACCCTGCGCATTTCGTCTTAATTAGAAATTCAGTTTACTACCCATACGGGGCGTTCAGTATTTTCCTAAGCGTTCCGATTTCTTGACCCCAATGCAGTATTTATTAGTGTTCACGAATGAGGCTTCAGCCCTTCGCCCAGCGATGGAACCGAAGATTCGAAGACGATTGTCGATCAAGACTATCATCGGCGCTTTTTAAGAATACATTGTGAATGATGGTTCTCCTGAACTCATTAAAAATATTCGAAAATATGCCTTTTTTGCTTTTGCGAGTAGCCTAATTCATACTCAACACTTATTATTTTAATTTTTGTTGAGGTTCTTTTGCAATGACACCCGAACTCATGCGTTTACTTGGATATTTAGCGGCTTTTTTACTAGGTGCTTTTCTGGTTTGGCTGATGTTGCGTCGGCAAAAAACGCAGGGGGTTGAGCAGGGGCGGGCAGAGTTGGCTAGTGAGGTTGCCATTTTACAAGAGCGCTTAACCTATATACCCATATTGAAACTCGATCTTCAGGCAGAAAAAACAGCACGTTTGTTCGCGGAATCAAATGTCAGCACATTAACTACGCAACTTTCAACCCTGCAAAAAGAACACGATCTGCAACAAAAGCACGCGCAAGATCAGCTAAAGCTTTTAAGCGATGCCAAACAAGCGTTATCAGACCAATTTAAATCATTGGCCAATGATATTTTGGAAGAAAAATCGAAACGCTTCACTGAACAAAATCAAACCAACATAGGTCAGTTGCTTGACCCCTTGCGCCAACGCATCGTTGAGTTTAAAACGCGTGTGGAAGAAATACATACCCATGACACGAACCAACAAGCAACCTTAAAAGCCGAATTAGCTCGGTTAAGCGAGCTGAACCGTCAAATGACTGAAGAAGCCCACAGCTTAACGGTCGCTTTCAAAGGACAGTCTAAAAAGCAAGGTAATTGGGGCGAGTTGGTATTGGCAAACGTATTAGATCGGTCGGGCTTAAGGCCTGATGTTGATTACAAAGCCGAGAAAAATTTTCAGCATGAAAGTGGTCAACGCCAACGCCCTGATGTCATTGTTTACTTGCCGCAAAATAAGCAGTTAATTATTGACGCTAAAGTTTCGTTAAACGCTTACACGCGCTTCGTCAATGCAGATGACGAGATCACTCGCAAACAAGCTTTGAAGGAACACATTAAAGCAATTTCAGATCGTATTACTGAGTTGTCAGACCGAGCTTATTATGATTTGCCGGGTGTTAACAGCCCCGAAATGGTTTTCATGTTTATACCGGTTGAGTCAGCTTTTGTGGAAGCGGTTAAGGCCGACGAAACGTTATTTCAAAAAGCACTTGAAAAAAATGTTCTGGTGGCTACCCCCACCACATTACTAACCAGTTTAAATATTGTGCGACAACTGTGGCGCTTTGAAGCACAAAACGCGCACACGGCAGAATTGGCTGATCGAGCTGGTAAAGTGTATAAAAAACTGCTGAGTTTTTTAAGTAGCATGGAAGCTTTGGGCAACCAACTTGACAGTGCCAAAACATCATTCGAGAAAGCGATGGGGCAGTTGTATACGGGTCGTGATAATTTAATTAAACAGGCGGGGCACTTTGAGTCATTAGGGGTGTCGATACAAACACAATTACCAGAGAAACTGGTTGAAAAAGCGGCGCTTGAACTCGATTATATTGAGCCTAAATCTTGACACTTCAATCTTTAACGCCGCATGAGTCTGAAGCAAATAATTAGTGCAGCGAGTTGGCCAAGGGCATCAACTATAGTTCTCAGTGATGTGCAATACAAGCAAGTATGAACTAATCAACAAGCTTATTTAATCTTTCGCAATCAAGCGCTTCATCTGAATTTTCAACTTTCTTTCCCAATGAATCAACTGCTTTGCACAACTGTGAAATACGGTCATCTTGCCGAGCAGTATGTGCAATCAGTTCATGTAAAACTTTGACCAATGGGTCGTTATCACCTGCATCGGCTGCATAGGCGTTAAATGTATTTGACGCGCTTTTAGGGGTTTGAGCGGTTTGGATGGTTTGAGTGCTGTGGGTCGAGTTTGAAGCAGTTGATGAACTGATTGGCAAATCAGCATCCGCTTGTACGATGCGGGCTGGGTTACCAACCGCGGTGGCACCTGCTGGCACGGGCTTAACCACTACCGCATTTGAACCAATGCGGGCCTTGTCACCTACTGTGAAGCCTCCTAGTATTTTTGCTCCTGCACCGACAACGACGCCTTGGCCTAAAGTGGGGTGACGTTTTTCGCCTTTGTAGAGGCGTGTACCACCTAAAGTGACGCCTTGGTATATCGTACAGTCATCGCCCACTACAGCCGTTTCACCGATGACTACCCCATAACCGTGATCAATAAACACGCGACGACCGATTTGTGCCCCAGGGTGAATTTCAATGCCTGTTAACAATCGGGCGATTTGCGAAATGAAGCGCGCTGTGGCGTACCAGCCTTTAAGCCAAAGTTTACGAGTCAGTCTGTGAATCATCACAGCGTGTAGACCGGGGTAGCACGTCACAATTTCAATTCGACTGCGGGCGGCCGGGTCGCGTTCAAGAATGCAACGAATATCTTCGCGTAGGTTATTAAACATAATCTCTTTATCGTAACCGACTCGACGATATCATCGCGGTACAAACCCCTCGTAGCATGTCAACTTCATCTTGCGTTAAATGTTGTCGATTAAAAAGGTATTGCATGCGGGGTATGAGCTTTTTGGGGTGGTTTGGGTCAAGAAAACTAACGGCAATGAGTGCCTCTTCCCAGTGCTTTAAAAGCGCTACGACGGCAGCTTGTGGTGCAGGCTGTCGACCTGGGTCGCTTTGTAAAGTAGGGGTGCTGGGTAATCGCTCGCTGGGGTCAATGAGTGCGTAACGCATTTCCCAAGCAGCCAGTTGAAGCGCTTGAGCGAGGTTAAGCGAGCTATAAAGCGGGTTTGCAGGAATGTGACAAACATAATGACATTGGGCAACCTCAGCATTGCTTAGGCCTGATCTCTCGCACCCTAGCACGACGGCTACTCGCCTATCAGGCCTATTTAACAGGTGCTCACGGGCTTGTAGCGCAGCTTGCCTAATGTCGCATGGGGGCGGCCCTAAATCGCGTGGGCGGGCCGTTAAGGCGAACGACAGCGTGATCGGTGCAAGCGCGTGTTCTAGCGTGTCTGCGACTTGAATGCTAGAGAGCGTATCATTAGCACCACATGCCAAGGTTATGGCCTCGTCGCTTTGATGCATATTGGCATTTTTTGGGTTCACGAGCCATAAATCGTCAAAGCCCATGGTTTTAACGGCACGGGCTGCTGAACCGACATTTCCGGGGTGGCTGGGGCCCGATAAAATGTACCGAATACTAGAAAATGCTAGAGTCATTTAAAATCCAATGATTTGCTGCCCAAGGAAAGTTATTTTTATATGCACCCAATGCTCACAACCGCCGTTAAAGCCGCACGCCGCGCCGGTTCAATTATTAACCGTGCTAGCTTAAACCCAGACCGTTTCGAAGTCACGCGTAAGGGTGCGAGAGATTATGTCACAGACATTGACCATGAGGCCGAACAAGCCATCATCGATATTTTGCATACAGCCTACCCACATCACGCTTTTTTAGCGGAAGAGTCGGGGGTCACCCATCAAAATGCGCAGCACAATGCTGAGTTTGAATGGGTCATTGACCCGCTCGATGGCACCACTAACTTTATTCATGGCCTGCCGACCTTTGCCGTGTCAATTGGTTTGCGCCAACGAGGTCAAGTCGTCCAAGCTGTCGTGTACGACCCATCACGTAACGAATTATTTACCGCAAGTCGGGGTGGGGGCGCGTTCTTAAACGATCGACGTATGCGCGTGTCGGGTCAGTTAAGGCTATCTGATGCGCTGCTGGGTGCGCGTTGGCCTGGTGTGTCGGGACCAGACGGCTCGGGTGTGCAACGTTTCACCAATCTTGCCAATCAAAGCTCTGGTGTGCGTCGAACAGGCTCTTCAGTTCTTGATATGGTTTATGTGGGAGCCGGTCGTTTTGATGCGTTCTGTGCTTCTGGCCTGAAACCGTGGGATATGGCCGCCGCAAGCTTGATTGTTTTGGAAGCCGGTGGTCTAGTTTGTGATTTTGAGGGTGAGCAAACGTGGATCGATCATGGCAATGTCTTGGCTTCAACACCAAAGATTCTGCCACAAATGTTATCAATTCTTAAGTCAACTGAGGCTTAAAGCATGGAATGGTTGTTTGACCCAACAATTTGGGTCGGCTTAGTCACTCTGGTTGTGCTCGAAATTGTTCTGGGCATTGACAACCTTATTTTCATTGCTATTTTGGCCGATAAGTTGCCCCCTGAGCAACGTGATCGGGCACGTATCATTGGTTTATCGCTCGCGCTAGTCATGAGGCTTGGGCTTTTAGTCGGTATTTCATGGTTAGTAAAATTAACAGACCCTTGGTTAGTGCTCGGGCCTGTATCGATGTCGGGTCGAGATTTGATTTTAATGCTGGGCGGCTTTTTCTTGATCTTTAAAGGTACCGTTGAGTTGCACGAACGTCTTGAAGGGGCACAATCAACCCTTACTGGCTCTCGTGTTTACGCTAGTTTTGGCGTTATCGTGACCCAAATTGTTGTACTTGACGCGGTGTTTTCGCTTGACGCCATCATTACGGCCGTCGGTATGGTCAATAATTTACCCGTCATGATGGCCGCCGTGATAATCGCTGTTAGCGTGATGTTGGTGGCATCTAAACCCTTAACAAAGTTTGTGAATGCCCACCCAACGGTGGTGGTGTTGTGTCTCGGTTTTTTACTGATGATTGGTTTTTCTTTGGTCGCTGAGGGCTTCGGGTTTGTTGTACCAAAAGGTTACCTATACGCTGCGATTGGTTTTTCAATTGTGATTGAGTTGCTTAATCAATTATTACGTCGTAATTTGCTCAAGCTTGATGTGTCTCGCCCTATGCGTGAACGTACTGCCGAAGCTGTTTTGCGCCTGTTGGTTAAGCGGGTGCCAGGTGTGATCGTTGAATCAGCCCCGCAAATCGATGCTGAACAAACCCCATTAGGTTTTGGTGTGGAAGAGCGAAATATGGTGAGCGGCGTGCTGTCATTAGGGCAACGCTCGATTCATTCAATTATGACCCCTCGTACAGAAATATCTTGGATCAATCTCGAAGATGACGGTCAAACGTTGATTGAGCAAATCAACATCACCCCGCATAGTTTCTTCCCAGTCTGCAGAGGGTCGGTTGATGAGGTTGTGGGTGTTGGACGCGCCAAAGAAATTGTGGCCGATTTGTTAACCGATGGCCATATTAATCAAAAGCGCCTGCGTGAACCTATTATCGTGCATGACACCATCAGTGTGATTCGTCTAATGGACACTTTGAAAAAATCAAGAGGTCAATTGGTGTTGGTGGCTGACGAGTTTGGCACCCTTCAGGGGCTCGTTACACCCATTGACGTGTTTGAAGCCATCGCTGGCGAATTCCCTGATGAAGACGAAACCCTCGATATTGCCAGTGCTGGTGAAAATCATTGGTTAGTTGATGGGGCAGCAGATTTACATTTGCTCGAGCAAGTCTTAGAAACCGAAGGTTTGGTAAACGACGGGGCTGAGTACAGCACGCTAGCAGGGTATTTGTTGGCGTACTTTGGGCAGTTGCCCGAGGTTGGGCAAACGTGCGAGATTCAGACTAACCAAGCACGGTATACCTTTAACGTGAAGCGATTAGAAGGGCGACGCATTGGCATGGTCGAGGTGAAAAAGTACCCCAACAGTCAAGATCAATATGAAAGTAATTATGATGATGTGCCACCCACAAGCTGAACCATTGAAAAATAAATAAAAATAAAGTAATTAAATAGACACCAATTAAAGAAACATCATGACTGAATCGACCCTACATTTACTGAAAGCCTTTTTGTTGGGCATCGTTGAGGGCTTAACTGAGTTTTTGCCCGTTTCAAGTACAGGCCACTTGATTTTGGTTGGTGAATGGATCAACTTTGCTTCAACTGAGAGCAAAGTATTTGAAGTGGTCATTCAACTCGGTGCAATTCTTGCGGTGATGTGGATATTTCGTGCTCGTATTTTTCAGCTCATTAAAGGCGTATTTGACCGTCAACCTGCTGAAGTCGCGTTTATGCGCAATTTGATTATTGCCTTTCTACCCGCTGCCATCATTGGCGGCTTGTTTATCAAGCAAATCAAAGCCCTTTTTTTTCACCCAGGTGTGGTGGCCGTTACGCTGGTACTGGGCGGTCTTATTATGCTTTGGGTAGAGCATGGTCGTACAGGTGGTAAACAAGACATTAAGCCAGGTACAGTGACGACACTAGAGACCATTACGTGGCGTCAAGCCCTAATAGTTGGCTTTGCGCAATGTTTAGCGATGGTGCCAGGTACCTCGCGGTCGGGGTCTACTATTATTGGTGGCATGCTAGCTGGTATTGAACGTAAAACGGCTACTGAATTTTCATTCTTTCTTGCTATGCCAACCATGATGGCAGCTGCTTTATACGACTCTTATAAGCACGCAGCAGAGTTGTCTCAACATGA
>CALBMZ010000167.1 GCA_937896225.1 uncultured Alcaligenaceae bacterium
GGGGAATAAGCATGTCGCACGTTAAAGTTGCAGTGGTCACCGGTGCAGGAACGGGCATAGGGCGAGCAACAGCTTTAGCACTGGCTAAGGTCGGTTTTGATGTGGTGCTTGTCGGTCGTAATCTTGACAAGCTTGAAGAAACAAAACGACGTGGTGAAGCGCTGTCTACGCACTTACACCCTCAGGCGCTTGATGTGTCTAAATCGGATCAAGTGACGGCTTTGTTTACCTTTATTGAACAAGCGTTTGGCCGTATTGATGTGCTCTTTAACAATGCTGGTCGCGGTGCCCCCCCTGTACCAATTGATGAACTCCCCATTGAAACATGGCTTGATGTGGTGAATGTCAATTTGAACGGCATGTTTTTTTGTGCGCAAGCCGCTATTAAATTGATGAAGAAACAAACCCCACAGGGTGGCCGAATCATTAATAACGGGTCAATTTCAGCCCATGCTCCTCGGCCCTTTTCAGCGGCTTACACCTCAACTAAACATGCAATTACAGGTTTAACAAAATCAATCTCACTCGAAACCCGACCATTCAATATTGCCTGCTCGCAAATTGATATTGGCAATGCAGCAACTGAAATGACCGAGCCAATGGCTGCTGGCATCATGCAGGCTGATCGAAGCATCAAAGTTGAACCCCGAATGGACGTCAACCATGTTGCGCAAGCCATTGTGCAAATGGTTGAGTTTCCCCTAGAAACAAACGTTCAGTTCATGACGATTATGGCCACAAACATGCCATTTGTGGGCAGGGGCTAGTTTTTTTCCACATTTTTTGCGCGTAAAAAGGCTTAAATCTGCACTTTTACGCGCAAAAAATACAAAAATATACAAATTTAAAAATGCATAAATTACTTTGTAACGAGAACCATAACCATTCGTTTGGCTAACGGGGCAATAAAGGTGACTGATGGAAAGGCCACCAACCATGATGCCAACCATGACCCCATCCATATACTAAAAAAGTGGGGTTCTAGCCCAACCGCTTTAAAGGTGGCCACACCCGAGATGATGAAAGACATGATGGCTGACAAAATGATACTGAACAGAATATGGGCGTATTTCTTTGGAATCATGATGGTTTAAAAAAATAATTAAAGAGGTATGAGATGTTAGTTTTAATTTACAGAATTTATTCAATGTTCTGAGCTTGCTCATTGAGTAGCAACCTAGACTTTAACAAACTCAATAAGTTATCGAAAAGAAACCGCTCAAAAATGCCTGTTTGCCCATCAAACTGCCCCCCACTTGCCTATGTCTTTTACTAAATCTTAGTGGTTAGCAATGAAAAAACAGAGCCGCTTTTATGCTGCTGTTAGGATTTAAAGATAGCAGTTTTGAAAGGCTTTATCGAGCACGATTTCTGTCAACATAGCTTATCCATTTTTTCGCTTGTTCTATGCGATAGTTATGAGTCAGCAGAAAACTCCCATAACCTCAATAGGACATAATGGTGTCCATTTTCATAGAATT
>CALBMZ010000168.1 GCA_937896225.1 uncultured Alcaligenaceae bacterium
AGAATAGTTACAGATTACGGTTAAACAATATATGGCTCAAAACGATTAGCATCTTGACTTAAAAGTCTCATCAGCTTTGGGTGAATAAAAAGCTTTTCTTTACCAACACTCATTTCATTCAGAACCCTAATATCAACGAGGCTTTTGAGATATCTAGACGCAGCCTGACGCTTAGCAACACCCTTGTTAATCACATCTGAAATTCGGCAGTAAGGTTGCTCAAATATGACATCAACTAATTCACGTGTATAGGTTTTAGGCAGTTTGTCGCGAACAAAGTCTGCAGTATGGTCTGAAAGACATTTAATCGCTGCGATTTTTTCTGTTGTCCACCGGGAAGTCTCCTCAACCGCTTTAAGGATAAATAAAATCCAAGGTTCCCAAGCGCCATCGCGGGTCACTTCTAGTAAGAGCTTGTAATAATCGTTTTTGTTCGCGATGATGTGTCGACTGAGATAGAGAATGGGTAGTTGAAGTAAATCTTTCTGAATTAAATATAAGATATTTATCACTCGCCCAGTGCGCCCATTACCATCTATAAACGGGTGAATAGCCTCAAATTGGTAATGGCCAACAGCCATGCGTACAAGTGGGTCAATATCTTCTTCGTTATGCATGAAACGTTCCCAGTTAGCCAACATATTGCGCAGCGTTTTTTCTCCTTCAGGTGGCGTATAAATAATATCGCCCGTTTTGTCATTAACCAACTGAGTGCCCGATATCTTTCTGATGTTCATGTCAACACCCTTAAGTGTTTGGCATATCTCAACAGCAGTAGCTGTACAAAGGGGGCGTTCTTTTAATGATTGAAAACCTTTGTTTAGCGCTGAGCGATAGCGAAGCGCCTCTTTAGTCGCTGAATCGGCGTGGCTTTGCCACTGAGCATGTTGAAAAAGCTTGTCTGTCGTCGTGACAATGTTTTCAATCTCTGAACTGTCTTTTGCCTCTAACAGAGGTATCGTATTTATTAGCATGGTTTGATTCGGTATCAAACTTGCTGCCTGCTTCAATTCAGCTAAAGCAACTCTTGCATTGATGCAAGCCTTGAGCACATATCTACTTTCAAGCGTATGCGATGGGGGTAAAGATGTTAGCTCATTATGAGGTTTTTCAGGGTTCCAGATCATTTCAGCTTCTTTCATGGTTTAAAAATGTATTTTTAGCGACACGTTCTGATGATATAACCTCAGCAGCGACATGTCTATAAAACGTGTCGTTATTTTTTATTTTTAGCGACACGTTATTATCATATGTCGCCACCGAATACATGTCTTTGTGTAAAGGTTTAGCCACGTTTTTACGGTTGCTAAAGTAGACTGGCATTAGATTAGTTGTAGATTGGCCTTAGATTAAACTTAGGCTGAGCACTTTATAGGTTAAGGCGAGGTCAGCCGTACAAACTGAACATTTAGAAAAACAAATTTGGCACCAGCATGCCCCAAGGAATAAAGCAATGCCGACTCGTGAAAAAGACCATCAAGACAATAAAGATAATCATCATCAACATCAACCACTAAATGCGGCAGACTCACGCGCCCCCACTGTGTTAACGCTTAACGATTTGGCGCAGTTGGCCAGCTACTCTTTACTTGACACATTAAACCGCGATCCTGATGCGAAAACAGACGGTGCTGACCACACACCACGACAAGTTTTTAGTGGTCATTACGTCACAGTTAACCCAACCCCTATTCAAAACCCTGAATACATCACACATAGCAAAAACTTTTTTCACGAACTCGGTTTTGCTGACAGCTTGGCACAATCGCCCGAATTCATAAAAATGTTTTCTGGTGATACCTCTCACGTACCCAAACCGATGCGAACCGCCGGTTGGGCTTGTGGTTACGCTTTATCGATTTACGGAACAGAGTACACCCAACAATGCCCCTTCCAAACGGGTAATGGCTACGGCGATGGCCGTGCCGTATCAGTGCTAGAAGCGGTGATAAATGGTCAACGCTGGGAAATGCAACTCAAAGGGGGTGGCAAAACACCCTACTGCCGTGGCGCAGATGGCCGTGCCGTGTTGCGATCAAGCGTACGAGAATTCTTGGCGCAAGAGCACATGCACGCCCTAGGCGTTCCCACTTCGCGCAGCTTAAGCTTATATGTTTCAAAAACAGAACAGGTCGACCGACCTTGGTATTCAGAAGACTCACGTTCAGACGACCCAGACATAATGACCTCAAACCCAGTGGCCATTTCAACACGTGTGGCACCCTCATTTATTCGGGTCGGTCAGCTTGAACTCTTTGCGCGACGTGCGCGCAGAAACGAATACCCAACCGCTATGCAAGAACTCGAAAGCCTGGTGTTGCACCTCATTGATCGTGAGTACGCTGACGTCATCGACAAAAACCTCTCTACCCCTGAAAAAATACTTAAACTTGCCATCGAGTTCCGTAGGCGTCTGACCTCACTCGTTGCAAACTGGGTGCGTGTGGGTTACTGCCAAGGTAACTTCAACGGCGACAACTGTGCCGCCGGCGGCTTCACACTCGACTACGGTCCGTTCGGGTTTTGCGATGCATTCAACCCCCTTTTCCAACCCTGGACGGGCGGGGGTCGTCACTTTTCTTTCATGAACCAACCTGCCGCGGCAGAGCGCAACTTCCTCATGTTTTGCAAGTCACTTCAACCGTTACTGGCTTCAAATCAAGATCAACAGCAAGCACTCAAAGACATATTCGAAGGCTTTGCAGGCATGATGCAAACTCGTATGCAGCACATGTGGGCAGCTAAACTCGGGCTCACCGGGTTTAACGAAGCTTTATTTAATGAGCTTGAAACACTCATGGCACAGACCCCGGTCGACTACTCTATGTTCTTTCGCGAACTCTCGGCCGTGCCAGACAACATAGAAGCCCTTCAAAAAAGTTTTTACGGGAATGACCCACAATGGGCAGATTGGTTTGGAAAATGGCGTGCACTGATCGATGGTGAGACCGACCCAAAAACGGGTCAACCTAAAACACGTGAAGCAATTTCTAAGCAAATGAAAAGCGTCAACCCTAAATACACATTACGTGAAATATTCTTGGTGCCTGCTTACCAACAAGCCGCCTTAGGAAACTACGAACCGGTTCGACAACTGCAAGACGTCATGACCCAACCATACGCTGAACAAACCTTAGCTGTTCAAGAGAAATACTACAAACTCAAACCGTCTGAGCTATTTCACATGGGTGGGTTGTCACATTACAGCTGCTCGTCATGACCTGTATTTGGGTCGATGCTGATGCTTGCCCAATCAGCATTAAAGAGGTTTTGTACCGAGTGGCAAACCGTACCAAAATACCGGTGACGCTCATCGCTAACCAAATGCTACGGGTGCCGCCTTCCCCCTTCATTAAGGCACTTCAAGTACCCTCAGGTTTTGATGTGGCAGACCAACGCATTGCAGAAGAAGTCAATGCCGGTGACATTGTCGTCACGGCAGACATTCCTTTGTCAGCGTTAATTGTTGCGCAACAGGCTTGGGTGATTGACCCCAGAGGGGTGTTGATTGATCAAAGTACCATTGACGCACGCTTGACCATGCGTAATTTTATGGAAAGCTTACGCGAGTCAGGGGTTCAAACGGGGGGCCCCAGTGCGTTTACCAACAAAGATGTGCAAGCCTTTGCCAACCAACTCGACCGACTACTGGCGCGCCTGCAAAAGTTAACTTGAAGTAGTGAGGTCGAGAAATATGACTTCCAACTTAAAGCAAGGATCAATCGTTCGTATGATTGACTTCAATTAACCACCATTTTTTTGCCAATCATCACGGTCAACACCACAAGCGCGGCGAACAACACATTCAGCCATGTGAGGGGGTCAGTCAACAAAATACTTGAAGCGCCGAGCGTGCAAAAAGGTTGCAACAGCAACAATTGACTAACCCTTGAAATACCCCCCATGGCTAAGCCACGGTACCAAAAGAAAAAGCTGACATACATTGAAAAAAAGCTTAAGTATAAAAAACTTACCCAAGCTGTCGCATTCGCAGCAAGATACTCATTTGAATAAAAATAGCTTGATGCGACCAGATTAATTGGCAAGGAAATCACGAGCGCCCAAGAAATAACGGAAACGGGCTTCATTTTTTTAGAGAGATGCCCCCCCTCAACGTAACCCATACAGGCAAACAGGCCCGCAACTGCCAATAAACCATCGAAGCTTGAAAATTGACCACCCCCCTGAATTAAGGCGTAAGAGATGACCAAACCTGCACCAACAAGCGACACCACCCAAAAGCCTAACGAAGGTCTTTCTCGAAAGCGAATCACGCCAAACACGGTGCTAGCCAACGGTAGTAAACCTAGAATTACCGCGCCATGCGAAGACGCCCCTTGCGTCATTGCAACCGTCGAAAATATTGGAAAACCAAACACCACCCCTAGGGCAATGATGGCCAGCTTTATAAACTCTGATTTGGAAGGCCGTGACGCTTTGGTCAACAAAAGGTAGGTGGCCGCCGCCATACCTGCTAAAGCAGCTCGACCAAATGCAATAAAGTAGGGACTAAAACCTTGTAAGGCAATTTTAGTGATGGGCAGCGTTAAGCTAAAAATAAAAACACCCACAAAACCGATCAGCATGCCTTTACTTTCTTGATTCATATTACTTCTCAAGTTTTTAATGGTTCTTTAATATTTGCACCATTCATTACTCAAGCTTGAGTAAGCTGGCATCTACTCAGAGGACCACCAAATTTGACAGGCAATTGGTTGCTAGCAATGAGCAAACTCAAAACAACCAAATGCTCAGCATGATTAAATTTTTGGGCTTTGTACAATTCACTTAAAGTCTTAAATGTACTGCGTAATGGTGCCCGAGTGCCCTAATCCACTCCAACCATGCAAAGTAACGATGTGACCATCATTTAGAATGTTATGCATCAAAGCATGATACTTGTAATTTAATGCTGATACATGCAACGTGCTTGAGTCATTTAGTCATACAAAAAATAATGTTATTTTTCAGGCAAATAAGCGTAAGTGGAAAGGTAGCCCGAGTTTTTCATGCCTTGAATTAAATCTTGATGCGATTGTGAGCGTCCGTCAAGATCAATTGACAAATGATGTTGGCCATTGATCTGTGACCGTTTTAACACCTTGCAACGTGTTTTTGCAACAAAATCTAGAAATATATTGTCATCTAGACTTTTGCCAGGCGCCAAAACCAATTCAATATCAGCCCGGTCATCTAGCTTATCAGGATGCAGAAAAAGCATATGTTGCGTCATCGGCAACGACACCACCACTGTAATGGTTGCGGCAAATGCAAATGCGCTCATAAACTTAGGAAACATCGTACCCAAGCCCTTCGGAACAGACATACTAGGTTGGGGAGTAATTTGATGCTGTGACGCCTGTGACCAACGTTCAAGCATGCTGTTGACCTGTTTAGACGTCGGTGCGTCAGTTGGCGCCAACGTGCGCACGACCTCTCGCAAGGCTTGGTCAAACACAACAGAACGATCTTCATTGAGACGGTTTGACATCACGCAACCCCATCGGCCATGCGACGATTCACGCACTCAGCCATTTTTGTCTTGGCGTGAAACAAACGACTTTTAATCGTGCCACTGGGACAACCAAGGGTTTGAGCCACTTGCTCAAGCGATAAGTCTTCAAAGTAAACATAGAAAAGGGTTTCACGTTGAAAAAGGGGTAAACGCGTCATACAGAACTGAATGATTACGTTGAGTTCTTCTCGCTCAAGTTGCTCTAAGGCTGGCCAGTCTGGGTCAATTAAACCAGCTAGCTGATCTTCTGTTGAATCAAACTGATTAGAGGGCTCACGGCCTATTTTGCGTAACCAGTTACGAGACAAATTCTTAGCAATACCCAGCACCCACGTTTTAAAAGTAGACTGCCCTCTAAAACTATTAGCAGAAGTAAATACAACCATAAAGACATCGTCAACAATTTCTTCAGCTGCACCCACATCGTTAACCTGCATACAGACAAACGCATAAACTACCGAATAATACTGACGATAAATGGACTCAACCGCTAAACGATCACCGTTTTTGACACGTTGTAGCAGTTCAGTCAGTTCATTATCAATCATAGGCCTGATTTCAATTCATTATTAAGTCGATTTTAGGCTTTACATAACTGCTCATCGCAATCCATCAAAGAGTGCAATGAGCATATCATAAGGCGTCAAACCGACATGATATTTAGCTTATAAAGTCACTCCAAGTTGCAAGTGCTGTCGCGTCAAGTGCAACAATATTGTCTATTGTCAACTCAGCTGCTGTGACATCTTCAAGCGTATAACTTTGTTGATT
>CALBMZ010000169.1 GCA_937896225.1 uncultured Alcaligenaceae bacterium
GTTATCGTGGCACATCGAGTCGGTCTATTAAATAAAATTACTTTTAGAAAATTGATATCGGTTAACAATCCATGACTCAACTCATCAAAATTAAAGCTCAAGATGGTTATGACATTCATGGTTTTGAGTGGCGTTTGCCTTCAAATCAGCTCGCCCCTCAAAGTAAATCCCGTGCTGTGGTCATCATTAACCCGGCTACTTCTGTTCGTTGTCGGTATTATTTTCGGTTTGCCCAATACTTATTTGATCAAGGTTATGATGTTATAAGCTACGATTATCGAGGTATAGGGGCATCAAAACCCAAATCTTTACGTGGTTTTTATGCCAGTTGGGTTGTTTGGGGTGAGCAAGACTTTGAAGCTGTTTTACAAGATACGGCCAAGCGGTATGCCCATCAAAAAATTTTTGTGGTGGGTCACTCTATTGGCGGTGTACTCATTGGTTTGGCCCCTTCAAACCACCTTATCAGTCGCATATTCACAATGGGTTCTCAGCAAGCCTATTGGCCTGATTACTTAGCAGGGCATAAGCTTGGCATGGTTTTAAAGTGGCACGGCGCCATGCCTTTGATTGCAACGGCGGTGGGTTACCTGCCGGCTGAACGACTGGGTTGGATGGAAGACACCCCCAAACAGGTTGCGCTGAACTGGGCCAGAATGGGTCGCCACCTTATTCCGAGCATCGTTAAATCACCCCACCAAAGACAACTCATTAAAGATAGGTTTGCACAAATTAAAGCGCCAATTATGGCGTTTGGGGTAGAAGATGACCCTTTTGGCACCTCAGTGGCTTTGAATAGACTCCTCGATTTATACGTTTCTAGTCATCGTCAACATGTTCGTATTGACCCTAAAGCGATGAACCACCCACCCGTTGGCCACTTTGCTTTTTTCAATGATCGCTTTAAAGAAACCCTTTGGCCGATTACTTTAAATTGGTTGCAACATGGCATGGTTTCAGACATGCCTGGGCTTCATGTTAGAAATATTCCTGCGCACGAAACCGCTATGCGGTAAGCACGAATTGAGCTGAATGTATTCAAACATCACAATAGCGTCTTTTTAAAGGCGCTTTATGTTTGCAACATCGCATTCTGAATTTTCTACCCAACGCGGTCAAGGTATGACTGAATACATCATCATTGTCGCTTTAGTTGCTGTCGCGGCTATTGCCGTCTATCAATCTTTTGGGCAGGTGATACGGGCGCAAACGGCAGCTATTGCCAGTGAACTTGCGGGTGAAGATGGTAGTGAAGCCTCACAAGCAGCCCGACGTGCAGCAGGTCAAGCTATTTCACAAAAAGGGGCTAAAAGCTTACGTGCCTTTGGGGCAGAAGGTGGGGGTTCAAAGCCTTAATCGAATACTGAAATCGATTCAGACTCTTGCTTCATGCGTCAGCAACACCCGCGTGACACCTCACAATCGGGCGCAGCGATGTTGCTCGGTTTATTAATGCTTGGCATCAGCGTTGTCGCCTTTCAAAACATGGTGTTGATATCAAAATGGGTGGCATCACAGCATATTTTTAATCGTGCTACACAAGCCGCTGTATTGAGCGGTGCACACTATCAGGCACGTATATTGAATACTCACGCACTGATTAATCGAACACAAATGGCGCACCAAGTGGCCATGGCGCATTTGATTACGGTTGCCAGTGCTTTGCATCATGCGCAGCAAATGCAAGAACGAGTAAAACGTAATAACCCGCCTTTGTATTTGATTGGCGCGTTCTTTGGGCCACATCACGCCGCGGCTTATGCAGCAGCTAAGTTGTTGGTGCCATCGAAGTCAAGTGGTGCACTCAGGCATTTAAAAAAAGCATTTCATCGTCACGATCAAACCGTGCAAAGCCAACTCGAAAGAAATCGAAAAATTTTACTCAAACATTTCGATACCCAAACACAATACATTATGCGAAATACTTTTATGCAAAACATTAAACGAGATGATTTAACTTCAAGGTGGCCATCATTTTTAAGCATCAATCTAGATCGTTCGATTGAACTGAATGTGACACACAGTGGGGTTAAACAGCTAGACATCGTAAGAGATAAAGGCCTAATGTTATGGCAACCTTGGTTAGATCGAATCATTGGTCGCCATGCGTATTTAAAACCCAGAGACGATACGGTTCGAAATTTTTGGATCATCAACCCAAAATGCCCGCATGTCTTTCATTCATTAAGACGACAAGGGCAAACAACCGTTCAAGCATCAGGATACTACGAGGCTACTGATTCCTTATCTTTTCATGCGCGGCGAAAAATATTGCCCTATTTTTGCTATTTGCGTGAGTACCCCATGGGGTGGGGCAAGGTATCAACTGAGGCGACCAATCTATGGCATGAAAGTAGCAAAGCAGCGCCTCGTCGTTTTAATCAAATGACCTTTCGGAAATGGGCACAGGGGGCTATCAGTAATCTAGGATGGTTAGTTGGCATACCTCGAAATCAATTGGCTACAGCTTGGGCAACCGGTCAGAGTCAAACTTGGAAAGCATATCAAACGCCAGAGCCCGCCACACTTCAACACCCAAATCGGGCGTTCATCTTATCGCTTAGCGTTGCGCTTAAACAAGCATGGTTTGAAAAGGCCGATGCAAGGGTTCAATGGCACACACTAGGGCTCAGCCAACTTTCTAAAAGGTTAAGCCCTAAAAAACTATTTTCGCAGGCTTCGGCACAAGTATATTTTTCTCAAATTGAAAACTCAGATACAAATAAAAATGATCAACCCAGTTTATTTCAACCATTTTGGCAAGCTAAGCGTATAAAGGCTCAAAAATGATTAAAAGTGTGTATTCATCAAATCAAGCTGGTCAAGTGCTTGCTGAAGCAGTTGTCATGCTTTTTTTAATGAGCGTTTTTTTATTGGCTCTACACCAAGTGGGTAAGCAGCTGTATCAATGGTACCTATTGTCAGACCGTATTCATCAAGTCGGCCATAAAAAATCAGTTTTTGCAGCCTACGAAATTGAGTTAGGTATGCAGTTGGAAACTGGAAGGCGTGACAACTCTCATACCTTATTGCAATCACAATGGGCGTTAGGTCAACGTGACTGGGTCAAGGTTTTTGCCACACAGCCCTTTGTTCATCATGCAACATTTTTAAGTGGTGTTGGGGCAACTGCAACGCATCAAGAAACAGCAAAGCGTATTAAAAACAACTTGATTGCTTGGCGTGCACAAACGTTACTGAGCCAAGCCAAGGTGTGGTTTGTCAAGCCAGGTTTAACAGCAATTGATTTGCCTTGGCGTCGCGCAAAAATTGAAACAGATTGGTTAACACAGTGGTCAGATAGCGCACCCATTCGAAAACATCATGCTCAGTCATCGAGTCACTTAAAAACGAATACACATTCATTTTCAAATGTAAGGAAATCATTATTTCAATCTTTGATTACAACCAAACCATATTCAAGTTTGTTTTGAGTTCAACGTTGTCTGTGCCGTTATTAAGTTATGCCTTTGAACAAGAATCTGAGGTTCAAAGGCATGCTCAACCTGACATTCAGTTAACAAGTCTGTGCAACATGACAAAAATGATTGCGCCCATTATGAAAGCTATTCCGACGTCATGCACCCCGCAAGCAGTCATGGTGATGCCAAGTCGCATTAAGCAGGTATGTTTGCAAGTCATTGATCTGCATTGCCATGTCATGCCTTCACCTCCTGAACAGTTGGTGTCATTTACGGGCGAGCATGCTGGTATTTCGTGGGTACTACATGGGTTTTCAAAGAGGAACAACAGGGTTCATGGGTTGCTTTCGTTGATGAAGCCTTATTCAGAATGAAGTGTAAATCTGTAAATTCTTTTCGCTTGCAATATTTATCGGTTTGGTTCCACGCATTGATTCACATTATTCGATCGTTTCATTTAGGTTCACTTATTTTTTTAGAGCTTTCTAATGCTTAAACGCTTTGTTCACGTCAAATTTCATTTGTGGTTAACGTTTTTGATTCCGCTTGCTATGGCAGTTTTGGCCGCATGGGGGGTAGATCAATATCTTGTTACACAAAAAGAAGCGATAGAGGCGCGTACAAAAGTGCCAGAAGTGGTTCGGGTGGTTGCAGCACAAAACTTAAGGCAAGGTACCGTTATAGCAGTAGAGCATCTGGCAACTCGAACGATACCTAAAGATTGGGCGGGTACAGATACTTACGGGGTTGATCAGGCCTTTGAGCTTGAGGGTATGGTTTTACAGAAAAATATAGTTTCAGGCCAGCCCTTTTCTGTAGGTTTGGTGTCAGTGCCGACGGCTGTTGCGCTTACCTCTCGTCTTCAGCCTGGTCGGCGAGCTTTGACTATACCCGTTGACTACATTAACGCTATGTCAGGTTTATTGAAACCTGGTGATTCAATTGATTTATTTGTGACGTTTGAACATGAAGGTAAGCGTGTGACGTCTCTTTTGGTTTCTGCTGTTCAAGTATTAGCAACCGATCAAAAGTTATCTGAGTCAAGCGCATATCAAGACGAAAAGGATAAGTCTTTTAGTAGCGTCACGCTTGACGTTTCACCTCATGAGGCTGTCAAGCTTGTTTCGGCACGCCAAGACGGTATTTTAACTGCCGTATTAAGAGTTGATCAAAGCAGGGAAGTAGAGCAAGGTTCAGCCGGCACGAAAGTTCAGACTGGTCATTTAGCGGGTTTTGCAGGTGTTGACACCACATTTGGTCAGCCTAAGCCCGCTTCAGTCATCTATGGCGATTTATTAAATGGAAATGATTTTTCAAAGTATGAAAAATTGATGAATCAATAAATCATTATTTATGTAAACCCCTTTTCAAATCGAGCTGCCATTGAGAAATATGACTAAATTTTGTGTGTTGTTGCTATGCCAGTTAGCTTGCCTTGGGCTTGCCGTATCAGCTAGTGATCGTGCCGAGGTAAGTGAACGCATTGAAATAGATACGGGGCATGCACATGTCATTAAAGTGAAGGGGGTGGTGCGAATCGCCGTGGGTAACAGCCAGATTTTGCAAGCCAGTCACATCAATGGCCGTGAGGTTATATTGTTTGCAAAACAAGTGGGTTTGACCTCAGTTGACGTTTGGACCAAAAAAGGTCTGCGTCAGTCTTTCAAAGTTCATGTCAAATCTGCCGAGATAAGTCACGTTCATCAAGAAGTTTCTGCCCTGTTGGCTGATTACCCTGACGCGAAAAGCAAGGTAGTCGGTCGCAAAATTGTGATTGAAGGGCAGCACTTAAGCGATCAAACACGTGCTCGAATTAAGGGCTTAGCAGAGCGGTTTCCAGACATTATTGATTTAACAGAACAGATGGGGTGGGACCGCATGGTCTTGCTAGATGTTCAAGTGCTTGAGCTGCCGCATTCAAAGATGAAAGAGTTGGGTGTCAGGTGGGACCCTGCCTCACAAGGCGGGCTCTACACCGGTTTGGCATGGGAGGGACGAACAGAAGGGGTGTTAACCCCTTCTGTGCCACAACCCTTAGATCAAATGCTGTCACAAACAAACGCGACAACCCCATCAGCTCTGCTGGGGCTTAATGGTTTGCTATCAGCGCGTCTGCAAGCGCTTTCTCAAAAAGGTGAAGCCATTATGTTGGCGCAACCTCAATTACTCGCCCGTAGCGGTTCAGCCGCCTCATTTTTAGCAGGTGGAGAAGTACCTTATTCGTCAGTCGATAAAGACGGTAAAAGTACCACAACCTTTCGTAAGTACGGTGTTTCACTTCAGGTTACCCCACATGTTGACGCCTTAGGTGCCATACGTGCTCGTGTAGAGGTCGAGGTAAGCTCAGTCGACCCAAGCATTCAAACCACGGCAGGGCCGGCTATGAAGGTTAGAAAAGCCAGCACAGAATTTAATGTTCAATCAGGTCAAACACTCGTCTTAGGTGGGTTTATTTCTCGTGAACAAGCAAGTGATGAGTCAGGTGTGCCGGGGTTAAGCGATATACCCATATTAGGTGGTTTATTTGGTGTCACAAAAACGCAATCACGTCATACCGAATTGGCAATCTTTGTAACGCCTGTTTTGGTTAGCCCACGTCATCCAGATTTAATGAATCGAATAGACCAAGGTCGGCAAATTATTCAGCAAACATTTCCTGAGCCAGCAAGACTTAACTTTTCTATACGCCCCAATATTAAAGCTCAAGCAAGCAGCCATGGCGACAAAAAAAACATGCCAGACGAAAGTCTTTATTCGCAGTGGTCAGCACCACAAGAAGGGGGTGATTACATACTAGGTCGAACACAAAATATAGTGGAATTTGATGATTAATATTGAAATAGTTTACGAAGATGGGCGTCAAGTGCAGAGCCAATTGATACCACCCATTAAAATTGGTCGAGATGCTTCTTGCAGCCTTAGAATCAATAATTGGCGGGTCGCTAAAGAGCATGCCATGCTTGATTTATTGGGTGACGTCATACAAATTGAAGACTATGGCAGTTTGGGTGGCACGCGTGTCAATCAAAAAAGGGTGGCTCAGTATGCCCCAGTTTTGCCTGAGGACGTCATTCAAATAGGGCCTTGTCGCTTACAAATGCGAGTAATTTTTGAATCTTTAGTGGTTGACCCGTCTGATTCAATCTGCCAAGCCCCTCAATCTAAACAACACAGTTCATTAAGTTTTCAGCATGAAGCGAGTGTGAGTCATGCGGCAAACGAAACCAGTGCAGTCCATTTGGCTGAGTCGCAAAACGATCTAAACCCATCAAACTATCCTTCTGTTGTGTGTGACGATGTTTTAAACACAACGCCACCTATTCAGTCACTCTTAGAAGCGCGTGCAGTTTTTAACGTGAATGCAAGCTCCTCGGTTTTACCCATCTCAGAAGAGATCAGAAAAAGTGTTCATGCAGCTTTGGTCAGAGAGCTTGACGTGCAAAAACGCGACTTGTCGAAACTGTCTGATACGTTGTTACGCGAACAATGTAAGCGAATTGTTGAAAAAATGTTGCTACGTGATCACTTTGGGTTAGACCTGACTCAGCAGAAACGTTTGGTTTATGAGGTGGTGAGTGATGCTGTGGGTCTTGGCATATTACAAAGCCTAATAGATGACCCTTCTGTAAGTGAAATACTGGTGAATCGTTTTGATCATATTTTTATTGAAAAAAATGGCCAACTGGTGTGCCATGACGCCCAATTTGCCAGTGATGAAGCTTTACGGACAGTAATTGAAAGAATTGTGATGCCAATTGGTAGACGTATCGACGATGCGAGCCCAATGGTTGATGCACGCTTACAAGATGGTTCGCGAGTCAATGCGGTGATTGCACCGGTTTCGATTGGTGGCGCATGCCTGACCATTCGAAAGTTTCCCACAAAAAGGCTGAATCTCGATGATTTGGTGCAATTTAAAACGCTCGATCAAAAGCTTGCACGGTTTATAAAGTGTTGTGTTGAACAAAGGCTGAGTATGCTTATTTCAGGTGGCACAGGTTCAGGAAAGACCACTTTACTTAATATTTTGGCTAGTCAGGTTCCCCCTGCAGAGCGAATCATTACGATTGAAGATGCAGCTGAATTGCAAATTTCTCACCCTCACGTCTTAAGTTTAGAAAGTAAGCCTGGTAATACTGAGGGAAAAGGTCAAGTCACCATTCGAGATTTGGTTAAAAACGCATTGCGCATGCGGCCCGATCGAATTGTGGTGGGCGAATGTCGAGGCGCTGAAGCGGTTGATATGCTGGCTGCTATGAATACAGGGCATGCTGGGTCATTGACGACTTTGCACGCTAACTCACCTCGTGATGCGCTGTCGCGTTTAGAAACGATGGTGTTGATGGCTGGTATGTCGTTACCTTTGCCTGCGATTCGAGATCAAATTGGTCGAGCCGTTCAACTCATCATTCAACAAACTCGTCTGCCTTGCGGACGGCGAGTGGTGAGCGCAATAGATGAGGTGACGGGTATTGAATCAGGTCAAATTCAAACTCAACCCATCATGAGGTTTAAAGTTGAAAAAAATGCATTTTTTATGGCTTCACTTCCCCCAAGTTTTTTGAATGATTGGCGACAGGCCGGCGTAAAAATAGATGCAGATTGGTTCGGGCCGCATCAAGGTATAGAGCAGGGTAGGTAATGCATTATTTATTATTAATTCTGGCTGCATTGTCTGTGGCACTTTTGACGGCTACATTGCAAAAAAAGGTTTGGCATGGTGTTGAGTCTTACCGGCAAGTATTTAACCAAAATGCACAAACAGATTTTAGATCAATGTTCTTATTTTTTGATGTGTCAGTTATTTGGCCTGTTGTTTTGACGTTTTCAGTGGTTTTGGCGGGTTTGGTTTGGGCGTTGACCAGTCATCTTGTTTTAACGATCGCCATCCTAGCGCTATGCTGGGTCTCGCCACAGGTTCTTTTGAAATGGGCACAAAAGCGTCGCATGAAGTTATTTGAAAAGCAATTGCCTAATGCTCTTTTTTCGTTATCGTCAAATTTGCGTGCTGGGGCGAGCGTTTCTGTGGCTTTGTCAGCTTTGCTGGAATACTCGCAGGCGCCTCTTTCAGAAGAGTTTGGTCTAATTGAGCGCGAGCAACGTTTAGGCGTCACATTTGCAGATGCATTTAAACATTTAAGTGTGCGTATGAAGGGTCGTGCGGTTCAAAAGATTGTCGCGGCTGTTTTAGTTTCTTACCAAACGGGTGGTGAACTGGCTCAAACACTTGATTTAACTGCGCACGGTCTGCAAGCTGATTTGCATGCGCAAGAACGACTACAAGCCCTAACTGCGCAGGGTGTGATGCAGGCTTGGGTGATGGCTGCCATGCCCATTGGTTTGGCCCTCACCATGCATCAATTAGATGAAACGTTTAGTGAGCATTTACTTTCAACCACAATAGGTCAAAGCGTTTTGTTAATCATTCTGCTGCTCGAATTGGTGGGTTTATGGTGGCTTTCAAAAATAAATAAGGTGTCTTATGGTTGAAGCCTTAGGTTCACTGTTTCAAATTAAATGGGTTGTTGATCTATGCGTTTTTTTAACCGTTTGGTTGCTCTGCGTTTTACTTATGAGCGTTTATACGCGTTTTGCCTACGTCACCTTTCGTCAAAATATTGCCAAACAGCTGAGTTGGTCAACACGTGAAAAAATATCGATTCGCCTAAAACGGTCAGGTCTTTATAAATGGGAAGTCGTTGATTGGGTGATTTTGCGAGAAGCCATCACAATTGTTGTCGCGGGTGTGTTGTT
>CALBMZ010000170.1 GCA_937896225.1 uncultured Alcaligenaceae bacterium
TTATTGTGTCTGGCCCGACTCGAAAAATTGAAAGATTCGCTTCAAAATCAGCACTCAAAAAGAAGGGTTAAACCATACAAAAATCAGGCGCATGGTTTTTTAAAAATGAGGTTTTAAATCTCTTGCGTTTTTGCAATTAACACTTAACAATCAACAATCAACAATCAACAATCAACAATCAACAATCAACACTATATTTCTGAACACGTTTTTGAAACCTAAAAATTCATTTAAGTTACTATGGGTGAAACAATTATTTAGCCTAACAAAGTTTAAACATGAAAAAGACAACATCCCTAATTGTCCGCCGTTTGATTAATGTCGGTTCAGTCCTATCTGTTTCAGTGCTGCTAGCAGCTTGCGCCAGCAGCGACTCTAAAAATTTATCCATAGAAAATCAGTCAGGCTACTTAGGTGCAAGCGAATATGCGCGTCTGCAAGAGGTAGCTAGCCCTCAAGAGGGTGTGAAAATTTATCGTTATAAAAACCCCTCTTTCAAAGTGTCTGATTACAAAGGCGTTATTATTGACCCAATTGTTATCTATCAAACAGCAACTGACCCTAAAGACGGCAAAGGCATTTCTGAAGAAACCATTTACCAAGTGCGTCAAGAGATCGGTGCTGCAATCAAAAAAGGCGCTTCAAACCGCTTTAATGTCATAGACAAACCTGGCCCAGGCGTTGCTCGCATCAGCATTGCCATTACTGGTGCAGAAACCTTAGGTGACGGCTTCAAACCACGTGACTTAGTGCCGGTATCAGCTATATTAAATTTAGCCAGCAAGGTTGCTGGGGTTGAATCGAAAAAACCTTTTCTAGTTGTTGAGGCCAAATTACAAGACAGCGTCACCGGCAAAATTTTAGGTGAAGCGGTTTACACCGTTGAAGGCGAAACATTTAGACTAGAATCAAGTTCAGTCGAGGCATTTAAAGATTTGGCTATTAAGTGGGTTCGTACGGCCTTGCAAGTTGCTGCTGGTGAGCGTGCCCGCGCGTTTTAATTGATAGGTTCTTACAAAAATTCACTCGATATACACTTTCTCAGATACTTTTCATTGACTAAATTAAAAGGCTTCGCTTTGACACACCCAACTTTATCGCCCACTTTTTTTAATACGATGACTAAAGGTCTGTTGGCAGCCCTTCTTTGTACTGGTTGTTTGAGTGTAGCAAGCGCTCAAACTACTGGGTTTGTGCGTGGAAAAGTTTTAAAAAATGTTGCTGAAGCTTGCCAAGAGCGTCAAGCGTCAGTCAAACCAAAGGGTGCAACCCCTGAAAAGATCGAAAGCTATTGCACTTGTAACGCAACGTATTTAGCTGATCATTTAACAGATGAGCAGGCTCTCACCATGCGTGATAACACCCCCCCTGGCCCACCTGAAGCCATGCTTATGGCGGCAAAGAAATCTTGTGTAGTAAATTTGAAGTGATTTTTGAACTATTTTTAAACTAATTTAAAAAAATTCTTTAAAAAAACTTCATTTGCATTGGTTTGTCCTATTGACAGAACAAGATGTGTGGAACGACATCTCTGAGGTGCGTTCATCTTTATGATATTTTTCATCAACAGTCATTTGTTCTAAACGCATACGGTCACCACTATGCATACTGCCGTCGCTAAATACCTTGTTGATCAAACAAGGCTTGAAGTTCCAAATGATCACGCGTTTTCAGTAAGGCTAACATCAACAAAATACGCGATTTGACAGCGCTTAAATAACCGCTTTGTATTAGGCCGTATGTTGTATCTAAATTGTTGTAATTGGGGGTGACTGAACCGCTTGGTAGCC
>CALBMZ010000171.1 GCA_937896225.1 uncultured Alcaligenaceae bacterium
GTGTCTTATGGTGCATTAACATTCAAGTAACTGAACAACTCAGCCATTTGAATGAAGTCTTAACCAAACTCATCAACCAAGGGGTCTTTACATGATTACTGAAATTGCACACTTAAACATCAAAGCTGGCGAAGAGGAACAATTTGAAAAGCAAGTCGCTAAAGCCAAGCCTTACTTTAAGGTAGCTAAAGGCTGCCACGCTATGAGCTTACACCGTTGCATTGAGCACCCTAATCAGTATGAACTTCACGTTCAGTGGGAAACCCTAGAAAACCACATGGTTGATTTTCGTGAATCAGACGGTTTCGCCCAATGGCGCGCATTAGTTGGCGGCCACTTTGCTTCGGCCCCCGTGGTTGAACATCTAAGTCAAGTTGACCTCGGTTAATAAGCAATTATTAGCGCAAATTCCTAACACAAACGAATAACCCGAATTAGTAACCCAAATCAGCACGCTTTTGGGCATACTTCATATCTTGATCGTATTGAATACGTGCCTTTGCTAAACAGACGGCTTGCTGATCTTTTTCTAGATTTTCACAGGCCGTTTGAGCTTCAGCATATGCTGCACGAGACTCACGTTGAAATGTTCTTAAAATTTCTGCTCGAGCCGCTTCGTCAAACATAGGTTTTGTTTCAGGCTCTATGGCTAAGCTTTGGCTATTAATGCTGTTTAGTGTCGTTTGAGCGGGGTCTGGAGCTGTTTGAGTCAATGCTTTTGGGCCTAATGACTCAATACTCGGCGGCACAATTTGAGCGGGTGTAACGGGCACAGCGTAGGCCTGAGCACGGGCTTGAAAAGTGATTAAACTTAATGAAAACCCAAGTAAGGCCAAACAAACACCCATACCATAGGTCATCAACCGAGCCCGCGAAAGGGTGAACCTAGACGTTTTCGTATGCATCATCTAACCTATCGTTATTACAATACAACAACGATACACGAACCTAAGGTGCCTTGATGATTAACCGATTGAAACACCCTACTTTTTGGCTTCAAACCCTTCTATTAACTTGTATTTTCGGGTTTGCTAGTTTGGCACAGGCGCAACTAAAAGTTGGCGACGCAGCCCCTTCTTTTCAGGCGCTCGGTGCATTAGCGGGCCAAGCAGTTGAATTTAATTTAAATGAAGCGCTTAAAAAAGGGCCTGTCGTCCTGTATTTTTACCCAAAAGCCTTCACCAGTGGTTGCACCATTGAGGCACAATTATTTGCCGAATCAATTAACGATTTCAAGGCCAACCAGGCAACGGTTGTTGGCATGTCGGCAGACAACATGAAAACCTTAAAAGAGTTTTCTTCTGGCCCATGTGCGGGTAAATTTATTGTTGCCGCTGACGAAGATCAAGCCATCATTAAAAAATATGATGCTGCCCTTAAAGTTTGGCCCGGCGTCGCCGATCGCATTTCTTATGTCATTACCCCTGACCAGAAAATTTACGCTATGTATGAAGGGTTCAACCCCGAACAGCACGTTAAACGTACCTTGGAAGCCGTTCAAGCCTACTCAAAAGCACAAGCCCCAAAATGACAGCATTATGTTGGTTTCGCACTGATTTACGTTCGTTTGACAACCCTGCCCTAACGGCCGCTCTGCAATCGGGGCCGGCTTATGCCGTGTTTGTCGTAGCGCCTGAACAATGGCGCCTGCACCACGACGCACCTGCCAAAGTTCACCTCTGGTGGCGTGCCCTTAATGGTCTAGCCCCTGAGCTTGAAAAAATTGGGGTTGCACTAAAGATTTTACGTGTGCAAACCTGGCAGGAAGTACCGCAAGCTATGCTTGAACTGTGTCAAACACTAAACATTGATACCGTGCATTGCAATCGAGAGCATGGTTTGTATGAACGCCGACGAGACCAAGCAAGTTACAAAATATTAGCTGAAGCTGGCATTAACCTAATAGGCCACGATGGCAACACATTATTGCCACCCAGCACAGTTAAAACTGGCAATAACGACTATTACCGCGTTTTTACGCCCTTTTCAAAAGCTTGTCGACTGAAGCTTAAAGCTGATAAAGCAAACCTGATCAGCCCTCAACCGGCCTGTGCGGAACAGCCCTTACCCAGCCATATGGTGCCCGACGATTTAGCCACCCAATGGCCAGAAACTGAGGCCTCCTCAGGCCTAAGTGACGAACAACGTAAAAATTTATCGCTATGGTGGCCTGCCAGCTCAGTCGATGTCATGGCACGGTTAGAGGCTTATGCTTTAGCACCAATTGACCACTACAAAACTAAGCGAGATTTGCCTGCGCAACCTGGCACCAGTCAAATGTCGCCCTATTTAGCCTCTGGTTTGGTATCAGCCCGTGTCTGCCTATATAAAGCACTCAAAAACAACACGGTTGAAATTGATAAAACCAATGAGAGTGTACACACTTGGGTGAATGAAATACTTTGGCGTGAATTTTACCAACATTTGCTGCATGGCTATCCTAAACTTTCGATGCATAAACCCTTACGTGACGACACCATTGGTCTGCCTTGGCGCGATGCACCAAATGAATTTGATGCATGGTGTAAGGGTCAAACAGGCATTCCCATTGTTGATGCCGCCATGAGACAACTTGTCACCACTGGTTGGATGCACAATAGGCTTAGAATGGTTGTTGCCATGTTTTTAACCAAAAATCTTTTAATAGATTGGCACAAAGGTGAAGCCTTTTTTATGCAACATCTTATTGACGGTGATTTGGCGGCCAACAACGGCGGTTGGCAGTGGAGCGCCTCAACCGGTGCAGACTCTGCACCCTATTTTCGTGTTTTTAACCCTGTGAGTCAGTCAGAAAAGTTTGACGCCGATGGGCTATTTATAAAAAAATGGTTGCCTGAATTGGCTAGCCTCGACAGCAAATCTATTCATGACCCCACACCCTTGCAACTTC
>CALBMZ010000172.1 GCA_937896225.1 uncultured Alcaligenaceae bacterium
AAATGATTTATTTCATATAAAATACTAACATACTATTAACCATACGTATATACTATAAAATATGCAAGAAGATTATCAAAAAAGCGCCATGCCACGATACGTTCAGCTCGCTGACCTTATGCGTCAAAGAATCGCTCGTGGCATTTGGCCTGAAAACCACCGACTACCCTCTCTAGAAAAGTTAGTTGAAGAGTTTGGCGTTGCTCGCGTAACAGTTAGACAAGCAATTGAACTTCTTGCCCGAGAGGGCTTAGTCTTGGCACAACAAGGGCGGGGAACCTTCGTCACCAATGAGCCAAAACAAGATCGCTTTATCAGCGTTGTCACAACCTTAGATGAGTTGAGTCGTAATTATCACGACATGCATCCTGAGATTGTTAATATTGATGAGTCTGCAACTTCACCACCCTTACGAGCTGTCGACGGAAAGCCGGCCGAAAAATATGTATTTATGCGACGCGTTCATCATCGAGATGGGCGTCCTTACTGTGTCATCAATCTTTACCTTGACGAAAAAATATTTCGAAAATCGCCTGAGAAGTTTCGTTCCCAAGCTGTCATTCCCTTACTCACCAGCATGAAAAGCCTAAAGATTGCAAGCGCGCATCAGGTGTTGACAATCGGAACAGCAGATATAGATATTGCCCGCCTTCTTCACCTACCAATGAACGCTCCTGTTGCAGAGGTGAGGCGAGTTTTCAAATATGCAGATAATACGGTGCTGTATTTGGCAGATGTAACGTATAGCGGCGACACGATTAGAGTTGAAATGAACTTAAAACCTTAAGGCTTATGTTGATTTAAACGCAAAGGAAAGTTCTGCATACTTTTTATTCTTCGACGAACACTTCCTCGCGACTTTTCTTCACTGCAGGCAAAGCCACAATCACCAACAATAGTGCAGCAGCAATTAACAAGCCAAGAGAAATCGGGCGTGTCAGAAAAGTAGTGAAATCACCTCGTGAAAAAAGCATAGCGCGGCGGAAGTATTCCTCCATCATTGGACCAAGTACAAAACCCAAAAGTAATGGCGCAGGTTCGCAACCCAATTTATAAAATATATATCCAATAATTCCGAAGCCTGCTGTGAGATAAACATCAAAAATAGCGTTGTTAACGGTATAGACGCCAATACAACAAAAGACCAAAATTGCGGGATACATAAAACGGTAAGGAACTTTAAGTAACTTTACCCATATGCCAATCAGTGGTAAGTTAAGTAAGATAAGAATGATGTTACCAATCCACATAGAAACAATCAGACCCCAGAACAACGATGGGTCACTGACCATGACCTGAGGGCCTGGCTGAATATTATGAATAGTCATGGCTCCCAGCATTAATGCCATCACTGCATTAGGTGGTATGCCTAAAGTTAGAAGCGGAATAAATGAGGTTTGAGAGGCTGCATTGTTAGCAGCTTCAGGGCCGGCCACACCCTCAATTGCACCCTTTCCAAATTCATGGCTGTACTTCGAGATTTTCTTCTCAATCGAGTATGATCCAAATGAGGCAAGAGCAGCCCCACCACCAGGCAAAATACCTAAAATTGAACCAACCATAGTGCCTCGCAAAATCGATGATGACATGCGCTTGATATCGATCCATGATGGTATTAGTGTGGTCACTTTGTTTAAGAAAGTCTCCTCAGAACCTTTCTTTTCTAAATTGGTCATGATTTCTGCAAAACCGAATAGACCCATCGCGACTGCAACAAAACCTATTCCATCACTTAGCTCTGGAATGTCAAATGTATAACGTGCCAAACCAGAATTAACATCGGTACCAATAGTTCCCATCAACAGGCCCAAAATAATCATGCCTATGGCTTTTATTAGAGACCCTGACGCGAGAACAACTGCACCGATCAGGCCTAAAACCATGAGAGAGAAATACTCTGCAGGACCGAATTTATAGGCAATTTCAGCAAGCGGTGCAGAGAAAGCAGCCAAAATTAAAATACCTACGCAACCAGCAAAGAATGAACCAACCCCTGCAGCAAAGAGAGCAACACCACCTCGGCCTTGCCGTGCCATTTGATAGCCATCAATTGCAGTGACCACAGATGAAGTTTCACCAGGAATATTAAGCAATATAGCTGTGGTTGAACCACCGTATTGTGAGCCGTAATAAATGCCTGCTAACATAATCAGAGCTGCAATCGGAGGTAAGGCATAGGTTGCTGGTAACAACATCGCGATGGTGGCAACGGGCCCAAGCCCCGGCAAAACACCAATCAAAGTACCAAGGAGACAACCAATTAGGCAGTAAATCAAATTTTGCATTGTGAATGCAGCTTCAAAACCAATTGACAGGTTCGATAACAAGTCCATTTTTATTATTCTCGTTAATTAATGTATGAAAATGGGCCAAAGTGGAAATGTTAGGCTTAGCCCCACTACAAATGCTAAATAAGTAAAAATAACAAGTACCGTTGCATTGACTAAAGTGCCTTTCCAACCAAATTCGTGACTCACGCTAGACGACACAAAAACTAATACAAAAATTGCAAATATAAACCCCAAAGTCGGTAATAAAACGGCATAAAGTAAGATGGAACCAGTGATCCACAGCACGATCTTGACATCAAATTTTGGTATTTTTTCAGCATTTGTTTTTTTTGAAATTGAACTGAATGTAAGAATCAGACCAATTAGTGACAATAAAGCCCCAAGCCAAAATGGAAAATATCCAGGCCCCATCTGTGCAGTCGTACCCATACGATATTGGGTTGCTATAGACGAAAAAAAAATGCCTAGAACAATGTACATGACACCTGCACCAAAATCTCTTTGATTACGAATTTTCAAAAAAATGCCCCTATTGAGCTATTAATTAGCCCTTATTATTTATTACCCGTTAATGCCTAAATTAAATTTTTGCCGCGTGACAAAACATTAAACATTTAATATTGAAACAGCCTTGCTTATTAAATAAGCCTCAAGTGCTTCAGGCCCACCCTCAGATCCATATCCAGAATCTTTTACGCCTCCAAAGGGCATTTCTGGCGATGCAATTGCAGGTTGATTTACCCAGAGCATACCCACAGATAGCTTATTGACGAGCTCATGTGTATTCTTCAGCGAGCTTGTAAACGCATAACTAGCCAAGCCAAATGGCAATCGATTCGCCTCTTCAATTGCGCTATCTAGAGAAGAAAAAGTTTTAATACCTGCAATGGGTCCAAAAGGTTCTTCGTTAAAAATCTTTG
>CALBMZ010000173.1 GCA_937896225.1 uncultured Alcaligenaceae bacterium
TTGTGAAACTTCTTTATGTGGCAGGTTATTAATTTTTTATTTATAAATAACCAGAATTACAAGATATTGCTCCCAAAAATAACTGTATGCAAGCATTTTTTTAAATGCTATCGAAAACCCTAATTAGCAATGTCGTTTTATAGGAATATTTCAAAAAGGCTACAAAAAAATTGTTATTGTGGAAACAATTCCTTAGTAAAAGTATTCTTTTGCGCACATTGAGGTGTTAGATAAATTTCAAGTGCTAACCCATAAAGCTTCATTGCTTGTTTGAAGCATCACGACTCAGCGAGGAATGCTGATCAACAATAGTTGGTTTGTCGTCGTCTTTAACTTCTGAGTGAGGGGCTACCATTTCTTTTCCATTCCACACTTGGCCACACCAGCATTCGCCAGAATGGTTAATAATACAAACGCCTGAACCACAGCAACGAGTATCTTGTTCGTTCAAAATGTTACCTCTAATTTGTTTGATTACCAACAATATGCAAAAACCGCTTCCCATTAATCGAGAAATGCCTTTATGTCTTAATTTACTCCCTAAAAATGGTTGCATCAACTATTACCCTGATCTGATAACTCCCATTGATAATTTTTCGTTATTCGAGCAACTTAAACAAAATATCAACTGGCAAGCAGATGAAATATTTATGTTTGGTAAAAAGGTTGTGACAAAAAGAAAGGTTGCTTGGGTTGCCGACCCAAATTTTTCTTACACTTACTCTGGTGTGCAAAAACATCCCGACCCATGGACGCCCGAGTTGTTATCTATTAAGTATGCTGTCGATAAGATTGCAGGCTGTACATTTAACGCCTGCCTGTTAAACCTATATCATCATGGTAGTGAGGGTATGGGGTGGCATAGTGACGACGAAAAAGAGCTTGATAGTCAGGCGCCCATTGCATCAGTGAGTTTGGGGGGTACTCGAAAGTTTGCGTTTAAACATAAACTCGACCAAACCACTTGTTCTCTTAATTTAGAAAACGGCAGCGTGTTAATGATGCATGCTCCCACTCAATTGTTTTGGCGACATAGTTTGTTAAAAACCAAACGTGAAACGGAACCGCGTATTAACTTAACATTTAGAGTGATGCGACCAAAATAGCGTTTTTCTTTAATTGAGATCGTTTTTTTAATGCAACAAAAAAGCGTTGCTCATTAAAAAATAAATTGAGTTGGGTTATCAAGAAAACCCTCTAATTTTTTCATAAACAGCCCTATATGGTAGCCATCTAACAGAGCGTGGTGCGTTTGAATGCCAAAAGGTATGATTTCTCGACTATTTTCTTGATAAATTTTACCCATACTAATGATAGGTATAGATGAAGTAAATTTAGAATAAGGGTGGTGAATAGATGTGAAGCTGTACCAAGGAATATTGGTGATAAATATTTCACCTAAGCCATCTTGGTGTGTGGCTTGGTCAAACCCTTTAGAAGCTCTTTCAATAGAAACAAGGTTTGCATCGTAATCATTGCCGAAATGATCAGACCAAACACCTTTAGCAAAATTAAGTATGTTGTCTTCAGAAAGTACCGTAAAAGAAGGAATAACCAGGTCAAATTTAACGAGCGATTGGTTTTCTATGCGATGTAGAAACTCAGGAATTTCATTCATTGCCTTGGTGACAAAGAAACTGAAGGTAGGCATAAAGCGTAAATTGCGTTGCTTAATACATACTCGTAAATTTGTAATGTCAATTGGAATAGTTCTCGAGACCACCGGTACATCGTATGTTGTGAAAAGCTCATAGAGCTTGAGCCTTGGGTACGTATTAAGGTCTACGAGCGTTGCAATAGGTGTTTGATATTTCAAGAGTGTTCTGCGTTCTGCAGGTGCGGTGTGCGTTTTAGGCGTTATGGGTGCTACGTGGTCTTTAAATAGGTGAGGCATGTTTTATTCCGGGTTACTGCTACGCTTTCATCAGGTTTTTTTCAGTTAAGTTTATTGCTTGGTGTCAAAAATATGTTTCGTGTAAGTTTCTATCACAATGCTAAAAGGTATGTTGTGTTCAGTTTTAAGCACAGCTCGATGTTGCAGTATTTGGTCAGGTATGACGAACAATTCAAAGCTGGTCGTTTGTGGGTTTTCAGCCATACTATTAGGATGCCACAGTAATTGCACCTCGTCGGTGCGACGATGAAAATTTAAAGATTCAACGGCCACCCCAAAAGGGGTATCAGAGTTGTTCAATATATGGTTCATTTCAACCGTCAAACGAGACGGTACATACCAGTTGTCAGCCTCTGATAGAACAAAGTCACCATAAAAGAGTTGAACGCTTCGGTATTCTATTTGTTCGTCGTCTGAAACATCAAGTGCGTGCAGTATGTCATCAGATGCGGGTTTAGTCAGGTTGATGTCTCGAACGGCCCGTATTTTGGCTGGGCTGGCCACGTGATGTTCGTCACACCATTTTTGCAGGGTCTGTGTAGCGCTTTTGCTGGCTAGCAATCTTGCATTCAGCATTTGCAAAATAGAGTATTGTCTCATTTGAGCAGCCGATTTGTGAAGAGGTTTAGTACTTTAAATCGCCTAGGGTCAGTGGAACCAAGTTGTTGTGACGAATAGTAGATGTACACTTTTTATTTTTAAAACGTTGAAAAGCCATTGTGATGCATAATGAGTATATTTTATACTCGTAAACCCTTTGTCACCGAAAGCACCATGCTCACCTTTAGCGTCTTTGTCGCATCATTTTTGTTATTTCTCTCGAGGTGGGTGGTTGCAAGTTACGGTACAGACGTTGCTTTTGGGCAATTTCTTTTTCACATTCAAGTCGGTTTAGCGGGTAACGAAGGTGCCGATGCAGCTGTTATCACGTCGTTTTTAAAGTCAGTTGTTGGCTACACACTGGCCACCACGCTAATTTATGTGGCGCTACGGGTTTTTATCAGACGCAAATCAGCCCATCAAGCTTACAAAGCTCTTAAAGCTTTATCTCTCGTTTTTATTGTTTTTTCTTTATCGGTCGCCACCCTTAATTTGAACTTAAAAGATTATATTCAAACCAAGTTTGGTGCTGATCTGTTTACGGCCCTTTATCAATCGCCTCAAAACGTAGAGCTTGTCTCACCCACTCAGCCAAGAAACTTGATCTTGCTGTATGTTGAGTCTTTAGAAAATAACTTTAAAGATATTGAAGGCCAAAACTTAATTAAGCCCATTGAAGCATTGCCAGGTTTTCATGTGTCAGGTTTTCGCCAAGCACCCGGAACTAATTGGAGCATTGCAGGTATGGTTGCCTCACAATGTGCCATACCGCTAAAAGGTTTTGACCCAAACGACTGGAATGTATTTAAACAAGATCAATTTTTACCGAGCGCTTTGTGTTTGGGCGATATATTAAATAACTTTGGTTACGAGCAAATTTTCTTAACAGGGCCTGAGGTTGAGTTTGCGGGGGTCAGCAAGTTTTATAATACTCATCATTTTGATCAATTAATTGGTCGTAATGAGGTTAAAAAATTTATAAAAGATAAAGACTTGTTTACCAGTTGGGGTTGGGGGCTACATGATGACTCTCTACTTGACTTAGCATACGACATAGCCGTTGATACCGCTAAATCAAGCAAGCCATTTAACTTGACGATTCTTACGACCGATAACCATACACCGCATGGGTTACCCTCACCACGGTGCGAAGTGCAAGAAAGAAAAACCAGTATTGAAGGTGCCGTGAAGTGCTCTTCAAGGTCTGTTGGCCAGTTTGTTGAACGCATTTTAAAAAACAAGTTATTAGACAATACTGACATCGTCGTAATGGGTGATCATTTGTTTATGGCCATACCCGAACAAGAAAAGAAATTTTCAAATGACCGTACGGTTTATTTTAAGTACGTCAGAACGAACAAAGTCGGCTTGGCAAGAACTGATATGACGCACTTTGATGTTGCCCCAACCATTCTTGACTCACTTGGGTTGATGAAAGACAACACTCAAAAATTTGGGTTGGGCTATTCAGTTTTTGCCCCTGTGGATAATTATCTTGAACTGCAATCTAAAAATTTATCACTTGAAATTATTAGCCCTTCAACAAGATACGATGCGCTTTGGCAATTAAGCCCAGAACAAAATCAAACAAATATAAATAAATAGCGCAATATTCATTAACATCACGGCTGCGCTTGCGACGTCTTTTGCAGCTTTTATGCCGGGGTCAATTTCAGTTGTAATGCGATTGCAGACAATTTCAATTGCCGTATTGAGCCCCTCGGTTATTAAAACAAGAAACATTAAAACGATAGCCAATGCTCTTTGTGTGGTGCTGACGTTAACCCAGCTCAATACCAAAATAAGTGGCACAAATACATAACACTCAACTCGAAATGAGTGCTCTCGCCACAGTACTTTCATACCGTCAAGCGAATGAAAAAAATTTGACTTAAGTTTGCCGAGATGATTCATAAAGCCATTTAAAAATTATTTGTCATGTCAAAGGCATCGAGCAGACGAACATAACAAATTTATGTCTGCCCCCCCTATTTCATCATATTCTCTCAATGTTATCAGTTTAGCCACTCACTCCTTGCATTTTTGTCTTTGACCCTGCTTTTGGCCAACATTTCCAATCTAAGTGGCACATTCGTTAGAGAAAAACGCTTACTTTTACATATGCATCCGCACGCATCGTCAAGCGTTTAACATATTACCTGTACGTTTCGACTTTTTTTTAAACTCAATGGATACTGATATGACATTACAGAAAATTGATCACCAAGTCGGTGAAGGCGATGAAGCGGTAGCAGGCCAGATGGTTTCGGTTCATTACACAGGTTGGTTGCTTAACCCCGACGCACCCGAGCAAAAAGGTTCAAAGTTCGACAGTTCACTTGATCGGGGTGATTTGTTTAGCTTCCCATTAGGGGCTGGGCACGTTATTCAAGGTTGGGACCAAGGCGTTCAAGGCATGAAAGTTGGGGGTAAGCGTACCCTGATTATTCCTTCAAGCATGGGTTACGGTGAACGTGGCGCGGGTGGTGTGATTCCTCCTAATGCTGACCTTATTTTTGAAGTTGAGCTTCACAAAGTTGGTTAATTAGCAAAATGAGCCGTTTCTCTCTATCTGCTATGACCCGCACAAAAGCTATGCCAAGCATTTCCTTACAAGGGGGTGTTGTTGGGGAGTTTGTTAGAACCATTTCATTATTCAATTTGATCATGATGGGTGTGGGTTGTACGTTGGGAACCGGTATTTTTTTTGCTTTGACTGAAACCGTACCGATTGCAGGACCTGCCGTTGTGATTTCGTTCATCATTGCTGGTTTTACGGCAGGTATTTCTGCATTATGCTACGCCGAGGTTTCAGCACGTATTCCAATTGCGGGGTCTGCCTATACCTTTGCCTATATGACTATGGGTGAGGTGGCCGCGGTATTTGTTGGGTCATGTTTGATTCTAGAGTGGGGTATTGCTGCCGCAGCCGTGGCTGTCGGTTGGAGTAGTTATCTTAACCAACTCATCAGCATTATGTTTGGGTTAGAAATACCCGCAGCTTTAAAAACAGCGCCATTTTTAGCGAATGGTAAAGACCTAACCTTGGGGGGCGAGGGCTATATCAACTTGCCAGCTGTTATTTTGGTTTGGGTTTGCGCATTGTTGCTTTTAAGGGGTTCAAAAGAGTCAACCACCATTAATACAATCTTAACGCTTACCAAAGTAATCATCTTGGTTTTGTTTGTTGTGATGACAATTCAAGCCTTTAACTTTGATAATTTTCATCCATTTATGCCAAATGGTATTGAGGGGGTGGGTGCCAGTGCTGCTATTGTTTTTTTTAGTTACATCGGTTTAGACGCTATCGTGGGTGCGAGCGAAGAAGTTAAAAACCCTTCTCGCAACATACCGTTGGCTATCGTGATTGCTCTTATTATCGTGACAAGTGTTTATATTTTAGTTGCGGTCAGTAGTTTAGGGGCTCAGGTTGTCTCAGATTTTACTGGCCAAGAAGCTGGGTTAGCAATCATCTTAGAAGGTGTAACGGGTGGTAGTTGGTCAGCTGCGCTGATGTCTGTGGGTGCGGTCATTTCGGTTTTTAGCGTTACTTTGGTGGCTATCTTTGGGCAAACGCGCGTCTGCTTTGCTATGTCTAGAGACGGTTTATTACCTAAGCTATTTAGTAAAATACACTTTAATTCAGGGGTTCCGAGGGCCGGTACACTGACCTCGGCATTATTGATCACGCCATTGGCTGGCTTGTTGCCGAGTCACCTGCTTTGGGGTATGGTCAGTATGGGCACGTTGGTGGCGTTCTCTGCTGTGGCCATGAGCTTAATGATTCTTCGGCACAAATACCCAGAACCTATAAAAGGCTTTCAGGTGCCGCTCTACCCCATTACGCCCATACTAAGTATTTTGGCCTGCGGTTATTTGATCTATAGCCTTACCCAGACTGTCTACATTACGTTTGGTATTTGGGTTGCTATTGCGGCAGTCTTGTACCTTATTCAGGGTATTCGTCATTCAAAGTTAGCAAGGCTTAATTAGATTTTTATCTTTTACCGACTAAGTTAAAGTTGAATGAAGTTTAAGTTAGAGCATCGTCACAACAAGCTTGTTGACAAAGCCCTTGCTTAAAGGTCATTTAAGGGAATAATATAGCCCCCGAAGGTAGATACACACTGAAATGGTGCGAATGATAATAACCTAGTCGAGTTCTCTACTTGACGACTAGGCCTTGTGCTTAGAGAGTTCGAATGAATGCAAAACGCAAGATTTCTATTGTCGTGCCTGTTTATAACGGTGCCGCGACTGTTCCCCGTTTGGTCAATGAAATTGAACGAGAGTTAGCCGCTACCAATGAATTAGAGATGATTCTGGTCAACGATGGCAGCACTCGCGACAATTCTGATGAGGTCTGTACCCAACTTGCCATAGAAAAAGACTGGGTGGTCTACATCGATTTATTTAGAAACTTTGGCGAACACAATGCGGTCATGGCAGGCTTGAATCACAGCACGGGTGACTATGTTGTGATTATGGATGATGACTTACAAAATCCGCCTTCAGAAGTAATTAAGTTAATTGACGAGCTTGATAAAGGTTATGACGTTGTATTTTCAAAGTACGCGACCAAAAAGCATGCTTTTTATCGAAACTTAGGCAGTTCGTTTAATAACTTGGTTTCAAGCCTTGTTTTAAAAAAACCCCGCAATTTGTACCTATCATCATTCAAAGTTGTCAGCCGCCCGCTAGTTGATCAGATCATTCAATATGACGGTCCCTTTCCCTATGTTGATGGTTTGATTTTGCGCACCACTCAACGCTATTCAACAGTTGAGGCTGTTCACTTAGCAAGAGAGGTCGGTCGTTCAGGCTATACCCTTGGCAAACTCATTAGCCTATGGCTGAATATGCTAACTAATTTTTCAATTTTGCCGCTTCGTGCTGCCACGGTGGTTGGTTTTATTTTGGCGGCTGTCAGTGGAATTGCTTCAATTGCTGTAATTGTTGAGCGGTTTATTAACCCTGATTTACCGACAGGTTGGGCGTCAGTCATTGTGGTGCTGCTGTTTTTGGCCAGTGTGCAGTTGGTTGCAATGGGCCTTATGGGTGAGTACTTAGGTCGAGTTTTACTCAAACTTAATAAATTACCTCAGTTTTCAGTACGAAAAATTATGCGTAAACAAACTGAGCGTCCATTGTGAATCCCTACGCTAGCTTTTATAAGGGTAAGCGGGTGCTGGTGACTGGCGGGTTAGGGTTTATTGGCAGCACACTTGCTATCGCTTTGGCCCAAGCTCGTGCTCATGTTACGGTTCTTGATTCTTTGGTGCCACACCACGGCGGAAATTGGCAAAATATTAAACCTGTAAAAGACTTAATCGATATTAATACGCAAGACATGCGGGAATTTGAAGCAGTCTGTGAGGCGGTCAAAAATAAAGATTATATTTTTCATTTAGCGGGTCAGGTCAGCCATGGTGACAGTATGCGCGAGCCTTTAATTGACTTGCAGGTAAACTGCGTGTCAAGCATGAACTTAGTTGAAGCTTGCCGCATATTTAACCCCAGTGCCATCACCGTTTACACATCAACTCGACAGGTCTATGGTGTACCCCAAAGTTTGCCTGTTCGAGAAGACCATCCGATATTGCCCGTCGATGTCAACGGCATTAATAAACTCGCCGCTGAATACTATCATTTGTTGTACCACCGAGTGTATGACGTGCGCTCTACTGTATTACGGCTTACCAATACCTATGGCCCACGTTTACAAATACGAAACGATCGACAGGGTTTTATTGGTGTTTTTGTTCGTAAGTGCTTAAAAAAAGAGCCCATTAAAATATTTGGTGATGGCACACAGCTTAGAGATTTTAACTATGTTGATGATGTAGTTGATGCCTTACTGGTATCTTTAGCGACGCCCTCATGTTTGGGTAAAGTGTTTAATTTAGGGTCTATGCAGTATCAAAGCGTACTTGATTTGGTTCGTATTTTACAAAAGCTGTCTGACGTGAATTTTGAGGTGGTGCCATTTCCAAAAGATAAAAAACTCATTGATATTGGCGACTACTATGGCGACTTCAGTGCCTTTGTTGAGCATACCGGTTGGCAACCTAAAGTGTATCTGGCTGATGGTTTACAGCATACGCTTGAATTCTTTGAACAAAATAGAGACCACTATTTGTCATGATTTGTTTAGATCTGTTCAAAACGAGTGTTGCTATGAATAGGTGGAATAAGCTCAAGACTACGCTCACCACAAGTAACGAATGAAACTAGTGCCTATGAAACTAGTTTTAAAAAAATTAATCGACTCGCGTTTTTTAATCTTTTTAATAGTCGGCGGGTTTAATACCTTATTTGGTTACGCCTTGTTTGCACTTTTTTTTAAAGTAGGGCAGCTGCATTACACCATGTCATTATTGTTGGCTTATGCGGTTGGCGTGTTTTTAAGCTATGCCACGCATAAGCGCTTTACCTTTCAACAAGCTAAGGCGAAGGGGCAAAGTTTGCCTAAATATATAAGCTCTTATGCGATTATTTTCATACTTAACTCGCTGCTGTTAAGTCTGTTGGTTGAGGTATTAACCTTAGACCCTTTGATGGGTCAAATCATTGCAATTA
>CALBMZ010000174.1 GCA_937896225.1 uncultured Alcaligenaceae bacterium
ATCGAACCTTGCTTGACTTTGTCACCAATTTTTACGCTGATAGACTTCACCACACCACCGCTAGATGATGGAATTTCCATTGAGGCTTTGTCTGACTCAACCGTAATTAAGCTTTGCTCAGCAGAAACTGAGTCGCCTATTTTTACTAAAATTTCAATCACTTCAACTTCGTCAAAGTCGCCAATATCAGGTACGGCGACGGCTGTTACGTTACTCATATTAGATCTCCTCGTCGCCTTAAGCGTATTGTGGGTTCGCTTTGTTAGGGTTGATGCCATACTTGCTGATTGCTTCGCTTAGTTTTTCAACTGGCAACTTGCCTTGATCTGCTAAAGCCCGCAAGGTTGACAACACAACAAAATGACGATCAACCTCAAAGTGTTCACGCAATTTTGACCTAAAGTCTGAGCGACCAAAACCATCTGTGCCTAACACTTTGTAAGGACGACCTTCAGGTATGAAAGGACGAATTTGATCTGCGAAGGCTTTCATATAGTCTGTCGAGGCAACAATTGGCCCTTCAGTCGCAGCCAAACACTCTGTCACATAAGAGACTTGCTGTTTTTCAGTTGGGTGTAATAAATTGTGACGCTCACAATCTAAGCCTTGACGACGCAATTCAGTAAAGCTGGTCACGCTCCAGACGTCAGCGGCAACACCCCAGTCTTTTTCAAGTAGCTCGGCAGCCGCCATGACTTCACGCAAAATCGTGCCTGAACCCAATAGTTGTGCCTTAAGTTTAGGCTTGGTCATGGCAGAAGGCATAAGTTTATACATGCCACGCAAAATACCTGCTTCATCACCCGTCTTCAAACCTGGCTGTGGGTAGTTTTCGTTCATCAAAGTCAAGTAGAAATAGACGTTTTCTTGATCTTCAACCATACGCTTCATGCCGTGCTGAATGATGACGGCTACTTCATGCGCAAACGTTGGGTCATACGACACGCAGTTTGGAATGGTTGATGCCAAAATATGGCTATGGCCATCTTCATGCTGCAGGCCTTCCCCATTCAATGTTGTGCGACCGGCTGTGCCACCCAACAAGAAGCCACGCGCTTGCATATCGCCCGCAGCCCAAGCCAAGTCACCAATTCGCTGGAAACCAAACATTGAGTAATAAATGAAGAACGGAATCATGATTCGGTTGTTCGTTGAGTATGACGTTGCCGCAGCAACCCACGAACTGAACGCACCGGCTTCATTAATGCCTTCTTGTAACAACTGACCATCAGCTGACTCTTTGTAATACATGACTTGGTCTTTATCGACCGGCACATATTTTTGGCCTTCAGGGGCATATATACCAATCTGGCGGAACAAACCTTCCATACCGAAAGTACGCGATTCATCAGCCAAAATCGGCACCACACGAGGGCCAACTTCTTTATCACGCAAGACCTGATTTAAAGCCCGCACAAAAGCTTGCGTTGTTGAAATTTCACGACCTGCCGCCGTTGCATCAAGAATGGGTTTAAAAACCTCTAGTGCTGGGACGGTGAGCTTTTCATCGGCACGCAAGCGACGTTTTGGTAAATAGCCACCTAATGCTTTACGACGCTCGTGAAGATACTGCATTTCTGGTGCGTCTTCAGCAGGCTTAACGTAGGGTAAAGACTCAATATCAGCATCTGCCACGGGAATATTGAAACGGTCACGGAATTCTCTGATGGTTTCAACATCGAGCTTCTTTTGCTGATGTGATGGGTTTTTAGCTTGAGCCACATGGCCTAAACCATAGCCCTTAATGGTTTTTGCCAAAATAACGGTTGGCTGACCTTGATGCTTGGTAGCCGAATCAAATGCCGCATAAACCTTGTGGGGGTCATGACCACCACGATTGAGACGCCAGATGTCGTCATCAGTCATATTTGAAACCATTTCTAGCAGCTTAGGGTGCTTACCAAAGAAATGGTCGCGTACAAATTTTCCGTCATTGGCTTTGAATGCTTGGTATTCGCCATCGACCGTGTCGCTCATGACTTGACGCAAAATACCTTCTTTGTCACTGGCTAAAAGAGGGTCCCAATAACCGCCCCAAATAAGTTTGATAACATTCCAACCGCTACCGCGGAAGTCGCCTTCAAGCTCTTGAATGATTTTGCCGTTACCGCGTACTGGGCCATCTAGCCGCTGTAAATTGCAGTTGACAACGAATATCAAGTTATCGAGCTTTTCACGGGCCGCTAAACTGATGGCGCCCAGTGACTCGGGCTCATCCATCTCGCCATCGCCACAAAAGACCCAAACTTTTCGTTTACTGGTGTCAGCAATACCGCGAGCATGCAAATATTTAAGGAAACGAGCTTGGTAAATAGCCATTAATGGGCCTAAACCCATTGAAACCGTTGGAAACTGCCAAAATTCAGGCATTAACTTTGGATGCGGGTACGACGACAACCCTTTGCCATCAACTTCTTGACGGAAGTGATCGAGTTGCTCCGCCGTTAAGCGACCTTCTAAATAAGCACGCCCGTAAACGCCTGGTGATGAATGACCTTGGAAATAAACCAAGTCACCACCATGCTCAGGCGTATCAGCATGCCAAAAATGGTTTTGGCCACACCCGATCATGGTGGCAAGTGAGGCGAATGATGCGATGTGACCACCTAAATCACCTCCATCAGCTGGGTTGTGATGATTGGCTTTAACAACCATGGCCATCGCATTCCAACGAATGTAGGCGCGAATGCGGTTTTCAAACTCGAGGTTACCGGGATGCTTAGGCTGCATTGCAGTAGGAATGGTATTGAGATAAGCCGTATTAGCTGAAAATGGAATGTTTGAACCTGAACGACGTGCTAAATCAATTAAGCCCTCTAACAAAGCTTGGGCCCTTTCTGGGCCTTCACGTTCGAGTACTGCTGCTAAAGCATCAAGCCATTCATTGGTTTCGAGGTCATCGAAATCTTGATTGTTGATGGGGTCTTGGGGTATTGAAGCCATCATGGTCTCCTGTGTGTGCCAACAGCACGGTTATCTTTTTCGCTATTCTAAGTTGAAGTACGTGCCTGATCAAGAACAATTTCACATTAAGGTTTTAAATTCCACAATATGAAATAATCGAGCCATTATTTTATAATTCAATGCATTTGATGGCGAGTTTTCTCACTATATACATAGTCTAGGTGCATAACCTGACTAAAATGCTTATATTGAGGAATTCCCTAATGCGACAAACCGCAAAGTCTGTCATTTCTAATAAGTTTCAAGAACACGCTCAGCTCAAAAGAAGAAGCTGGTACTGGCTCACGCCCATGATTGTTCTGGTCCTGTACGCTTTAGTTATGGGCGCGTTCTTTTGGTTACAACAAATTCGTGACGACAGTGTGATGTTTGTCACCATTGATCAAGAAATGCGACAGCAACGACTGATGTGGGTAGTCATTGCACTCTCGATTGTTATCGTGATTGCACTCTTGTCGCTATGGCGTTACACCCGCTACAGAGCTAACGCTGAAGCCGCACTCGTGGCCGAAACAGCTTTTCGTCGCGCTATGGAAAACTCTATGTCAACCGGTATGCGCGTGCTTGATTTAGAGGGTCGTATTGCCTACGTTAACCCTGCGTTTTGTCGTATGGTTGGCTGGAATGAGGCCGACCTAATTGGTCGCCCACCCCCTTTTCCGTATTGGCTACCAGGTCGTTATGAGGCACAACAGCAATTACTTGAAATGATGATCTCGGGTAAAACCCCCAGTAGCGGCGTTGAAATTGAAGCGCAACGCCGTGATGGTTCACGTTTCACCGCTCGCATGTACGTTTCCCCACTGCTCGACCCGCAAAATGTTCAGATCGGCTGGATGACCTCCATGACAGACATCACTGAACCACGGCGCATTCGGGAGGCCCTCACTGCCGCGCACGAGCGCTTCATGACTGTGCTTGAAAGTTTAGACGATGCTATTTCAGTCACAGCAGATGCCTCAGATGGGGTCGAGCTGTTGTTTGCCAACCGTACCTATCGACGCTTATTTGGTGCACAAACAATGGGGCATCAAGAGTTGTTAGCGGGTCGGCGTGGTCGTTACACCGACGAATCAATTGAGGTGTATTCACATAATGTGCAGCGTTGGTTTGAAGTGCACCACCGCATGTTAGCGTGGACAGACGGTCGTCGTGTGCGCATGCAAGTTGCCCGTGACATCACAGAAAGACGCAAACATGAACACGAATCACAAATTCAACAAGATAAAATTCAACTCACCAGTCGACTCACCACCATGGGTGAAATGGCGTCTTCCTTGGCTCACGAACTAAATCAACCGTTAACCGCCATCACCAATTACAGTATGGGTGCTGTCGCGATGGTTAAGTCTGGCAATACAGACCCCGAAAGGCTACTACCCGCTTTAGAAAAAGCCGCTGCTCAGGCGCAACGAGCAGGTAAAATCATTAGCCGCATCAGAGAGTTTGTCAAACGCAGTGAGCCCCGTAGGCAGTCTGTTGCGATTGAATTGATCATTGAAAACACATTAAGTTTGGCTGAAATTGATGCGCGTAAACGGGCTATTCGAATCAACTTTGAAATACCTGAAGGTTTGCCAGACGTACTGGCAGACCCTATTCTAATTGAGCAAGTATTGCTGAACCTAATTAAAAACGGCCTCGAGGCGATGCAAGACAGCACACAAGATGTGCTTAATATTCGTGTCGCACACGAAGAAAACATGGTTCATTTAAAGGTCATTGATGCAGGTCATGGCCTAACAGAGCCTGAAAGATTATTTGAGCCCTTTTTTAGTACAAAGTCTGAAGGTTTGGGCATGGGTTTAAATATCTGCCGCACCATCATCGAGTCTCATCAAGGTCGTCTTTGGGCTGAAAGCAACGTCACCTCACAAGGCACGACTTTTCACTTCACGTTACCATGTGCCGGTGCCACCAGTGCAATCAATATTCTTACCTCCGAGGAGCTCACTGCATGATATCTAACCCCATCGCCAGTACGGTATACATTGTTGACGATGACGAAGCAGTGCGCGACTCACTAAGATGGCTACTTGAAGCCAATACTTATCGTGTTCGTGCCTTTTCGTCAGCCGAAGCTTTTTTGTCTGAATACAACGAAGACCAGCCGGGCATTTTAATTGTTGATGTTCGCATGCCTGGCATGAGTGGCTTAGAGCTTCAAGAGCAATTGATCATTCGAAAATCAACCATGCCTATCGTATTTATCACTGGTCACGGTGACGTGCCAATGGCTGTTTCAACCCTTAAAAAAGGTGCGGTTGATTTTCTTGAAAAGCCTTTTAACGAAAGCGATTTGCGAGAAACCGTTTCGCGAATGTTTGATCAAGCCAACGACCGCTTGAAAAAAGCGCAAGCACAAAAAACGCATGATGCGATGCTCAACCGCTTAACCTCTCGTGAACAACAAGTACTTGAACGTATCGTGGCAGGTCGGTTGAACAAACAAATCGCAGACGATCTAGGTATTAGCATCAAAACGGTAGAAGCCCACCGAGCAAATATCATGGAGAAGTTACAGGTCACAACGGTTGCAGACTTGATGAAAGTTGCGCTTGCACCGACCGGTACAACTACATGACAGCACGTATGATTGATGGCGTTGCACTGTCTACCCAAACAAAAGAAGCATTAGCACCACGCATTCAAACCTTAAAAGAGCAAGGTATTACCCCTGGTTTAGCGGTTGTCCTAGTTGGTGAAGACCCAGCCTCCTCAGTTTATGTTCGGCATAAAGTGGCGGCTTGTGAAAAGCTTGGCATTCGCTCTTGGCTTGATCGACAACCTGCTGATATAACCGAAAAAGACCTTCTTGACCGCGTTAAAGTGCTCAACGCTGACCCCGCTGTGCATGGCATATTGGTTCAACTGCCCTTACCCAATCATATCGATGCGCACCGAGTAATTGAAACCATTTCCGCCACCAAAGATGTGGATGGGTTTCACATCAGCAATGCTGGGTTACTCATGACTGGCAAGCCTTTATTTCGACCCTGCACGCCCTATGGCATCATGAAAATGCTGGAATCTGAGGGTGTCAATATTCGTGGGGCCGTCGCGTGCGTCGTCGGTGCAAGCAACATTGTTGGTAAACCTATGGCCATGCTGTTATTGGCTCAAGGCGCAACCGTCACCATTTGCAATTCAAAAACAAAAGATCTGGCTGCTCATACCCGTATGGCAGATATTTTAGTTGTGGCAACGGGGCGACCCGCCATGATCACCGCCAACATGGTCAAACCTGGAGCGGTTGTCATAGACGTCGGTATTAACCGAATGCCTGATGGCAAACTATGTGGTGATGTCGCCTTTGATGACGTTAAAGCCGTTGCCTCTGCAATAACGCCCGTACCAGGTGGCGTTGGCCCCATGACGATTGCAATGCTGATGGTCAACACGGTAGAAGCAGCAGAAAGATTCAACCATTCTTAACGTGAGTATAGTGATGTCAACACCAGAAATGTCAACACCAAATGAGACTTCCATACCAAACCAACTTATTGATAACCCTCTGTTAGTTGGCATCAATGAAAGCATTGATTATGCGGCTATTGTGCCCGCCCATATTAAGCCCGCAATTGAAACATTAATGGCTCAATCTCGCGCGGCCATCAACACCGTAGCGGCCCTCACAACAAATCACACTTGGCAAACCGTCGTCACCCCAATTGATGACGCCAGTGGCCCATTGTGGCGAGCTTGGTCGGTGATTGGCCACTTAAATGCGGTTGTTAATTCGCCCGAGTTACGTGATGCTTATAACGAGATGTTAGGGCCCATTAGTGAATTCAGTACAGAAATTGGTCTGAATGAAGGCTTGTTCCAGTGTTACGAAAAACTGTCGCAACAACCAGGGTTTAATCAATGGTCAGCTGACAAACAGCGTATTGTGAAAAAAACCCTTCAAGACTTTAAGTTAAGCGGCGTTGCCTTAGTGGGTGAAGACCGTAAGCGTTATGCGGAAATTTCAGAAAAGCAAGCTGAAGTGTCACAAAAGTTTTCAGAACACGTGCTTGATGCCAATGATGCTTGGTCGTTAACCCTTGACGACGTTCAGTTGCTAGACGGTGTGCCTGCTGATGTCGTAGAAGCGGCTAGGGTTTTAGCGACTCAAAAACACATGCAATCAAGTACTGAGGTATCTGCTGACAACTCGCACGATACTAACCATGCCCAAGTAACAAATGAAATAACGAGCCAAACGCAATACCAACTTTCGTTAAAAATGCCCTGCTACTTACCCATCATGCAGTATGCGCATAACCGCGAACTGCGGGCAACACTATATCGAGCTTATGCTACCTTAGCCTCAGACCAAGGCGATTCAAAATTTGATAACTCGCCCCTAATTGAGGCCTCATTAGCGTTACGCGCCGAGGAAGCACAACTATTGGGGTTTAGCGACTATGCCGCCCTGCGCCTTGAAACGAGAATGGCCAAAGACGCCAGTGAAGTCTTAACCTTTTTACGAGATTTAGCGCATCGTGCCAAACCTTTTGCACAACGAGACTTCGATACATTAAAAACATTCGCTAAAAATGAGTGTGGCTTAACTGACTTTGAACCTTGGGACACCGCTTACCTGTCAGAGCGCCTGCGCCAGGCACACTACAATTACTCTGAAGACGAAGTGAAACAATACTTTACTGAGCCTCAAGTATTAAAAGGCTTATTTGAAATCGTTGAGCAGGTCTTTCAAGTTAAGTTAACTGAAACACCCATCAGCGCTTGGCACTCTGATGTGCAAGCAGCGAATGTTTTAGACCAATCAGGTCAATTTTTAGGTCAACTCATCATCGACCTTCACGCAAGACCTGGCAAACAAGGCGGTGCCTGGGTCAATGACGAGCGCTCGCGTCGCCTCACTCAAAGTGGCCTCACTACCCCTATTGTTTATTTGACCTGCAACTTTGCACAAGGCCAAAGTGGCCAAGCTGCTTTGCTGACCCACGACGATGTCATCACCCTATTTCACGAAATGGGCCATGCCCTTCATGCGCTGTTGTCTGAAGTCGACGAGCCTGCCGCCGCTGCCTTTGCCGCCGTTGAGTGGGACGCCATTGAACTGCCCTCACAGTTTATGGAAAACTTCTGCTGGGAACGCACCGCGCTTAAGCGCTTAAGCGCGCATGTCGACACAGGTGAAGCACTTCCTGACAACTTAATCGACAAACTTGTCGCGGCTCGTAACTTTCAAAGCGGCATGCAAACGGTTCGACAAATTGAGTTTTCTCTGTTTGACATGTTGCTTCACCAAACACATCAAGCCATTGATATATCAGTAGTCATGCAGACACTTGATGCCGTTAGAAATGAAGTAGCGGTCATCAAACCGCCACACTGGCATCGTTTTCCACATGCGTTCACGCATTTGTTCGCAGGTGGCTATGGTGCTGGGTATTACAGCTACAAATGGGCCGAGGTTTTATCAGCAGATGCCTTCGAGGCGTTCGAAGAAGCCAGCCATACACTTGACCCTGAAACAGGCAAACGATTTAGACGCGAAATTTTAGCAGTTGGTGGCATTCGCCCTGCTGCTGAATCATTTGAAGCGTTCAGAGGCCGGAAACCCAAAATTGACGCCCTGCTTCGTCATCAAGGCATGCAACCTACCCAACCTCACTCAGGCGTTAACCCTTAAACCTTAGCCCTTAAACCTTAATCAACTTACAGCCTCAGAAGCTTCAGCATTGAAACAAACCAAAGAGAACCTAGTCAGATGTATAGCTTAGTTAAACGCAGCCGAGCCGTTGCAAGCTTATTTTTTTTAGTATGTGTAATCTTGCTTCTTCCTGCCTGCTCAGAGCGTTCACCTGACTGGAATTTATACGATGTTAAGGGGCATTTGCCAGATTTAAAATTTACTTTAAATGGGGCGAATCAAAAAACCTGGACAGAGCAAGATTTAAAAGACCAAACTGTACTTTTGTTCTTTGGTTATGCCAGTTGCCCAGACATTTGTCCAACGACAATGGCGCAACTCAATGAAATATTAGTCAAGTTAGGCGACCAAGCCAAAAACATAAAAATTGTATTCATCAGTGTTGACCCACATCGAGATACACCAGAAATTTTACAAGCCTATGTCAATGCTTTTAACCCA
>CALBMZ010000175.1 GCA_937896225.1 uncultured Alcaligenaceae bacterium
CAAGGTAAATGGTCAACCAAAGTGGTGGAAACGGTTTACACCAACCATCAAGATTCGTATGCATCCAGTTGTTCGATGAAGAATTGATTTGAAGAGACAGGCAAGTCGGTCACGCACTACAGCTTGTCTGTTCCTAACCCTCAGCGATAATAAGTAAAAAGATGTGATGGCACGACTCATATGGGTCAGTTAATCATTGCCCATTAATCGCTGGCTAAATTATTCCACATATAGCGATAAAGATAACAGAGGGGGAGTGGTTGGCCAACTACTTAAGTGTCATCTTCTTGTCGCAATAAAATCAAAGGTATACAAAACATTACCAATTTAGTCGTTTTGAGTACACTTAAGTGAGAAAGACTGACAAACTACTCAAAGTTTTTTTGCCGACAGACGCTTACTTTAACTATGTTGGAACGGCGTGTTAAGTTGTGTTTTAAGGCTACGACTTTTTGAGACGGGGCGTGAAATAACTTTTTTTTACACTGTTGATTAAATAGGTGTAGCATTGTGAGCATGAGGGTCTTGAGCAGTACCCGGTAAACGCTGCTATTTCCTTTGCATGATTTGCCTTTCGTAACGTGCTTAATTTTTTGTATCTATTTACACAGATGCAAAGGCGCATTCAAATTGTTACAAGCAAACTTTCATTAAATCGTCATTGACAGGCTCCCTACTATTCCTGACATTGAACTGATCAATGCACCAAAACATACAACCTATGTAGCATAGGTTTAAAGAAGGGGGCATCTTGAAACAACACGAAAAAGAGCAACTTTTACAGATCGTTAAGTCTTCCGAAAAAGATATTCAAGCAGATATTTCTATTACCCACGGAAGGCGATCGTTCTTAAGAAATACGGTTGCGATGGCTGGTAGTGCGGGTATGCTTGGTGCAAGTGCACTGGCTAACGCTCAGAGTGATGTATTGCCTATTCCCGAATCTAACAAAACGATGGGCAATCAGTTAAAGTTTGAGTCGTACGGTGTGCCGTCTAAGTATGAGTCTAACGTTAAGCGTCGTAGATCAGATATTTTAGTCAATAAGCAGCAATTTTCTGACTGGAGCATGACACCCATACAGTCAACGCCAGGTATTGTGACGCCAAACGGGCTTTTTTATGAGCGGCATCATAACGGCTTTCCTGACATCGACCCTGATCACCATAAGTTAGTGGTGCATGGCATGGTCGCAAAGCCTCTGGTGCTGACAATGAACGATATTGTCAGGTATCCAACCGTGACAAAATTTTATTTCATGGAGTGTTCCGGTAACGGTCTGACAGATTGGCTGACTGCAAAATCTAAAACAGTTCAGCAAACTCACGGTTTACTTTCTTGTGCCCAATGGACTGGGGTGCCCGTCTCATGGATTTTAGATGAGGCCGGTATTGACCCAAAGGCAACGTGGTTAATCGCTGAAGGGGCTGATGCTTCCGGGCATTTTCGAAGTATTCCAATAGATAAAATGCTTGATGACGCGCTCTTGGTTTATGCAATGAATGGTGAAATGTTGCGACCTGAAAATGGGTATCCATTGCGCCTCTTGTTGCCTGGTTGGGAAGGGAATGTCAGTATTAAATGGTTAAGAAGAATTAAGGCTGGCACTGAGCCATGGCACGCACGAGGTGAAACGGCTCGATATACCGACCCCATGCCAGGTGGCAAATGGCGAAAGTTTAGTTTTGTCATGGAGGCCAAATCAGTCATCACCAATCCCTCAGGCGGCATGCAAATACAGCCTGGCTTTAATGAAATTCGCGGCTATGCCTGGTCTGGCAATGGAAAAATTAATGCTGTAGATGTATCTGTTGATGGTGGCAAAAATTGGCAAACCGCTGAACTTGAAGAACCTGTCATTGATAAATGTTTAACACGATTTAAATTTAACTGGAAGTGGCAGGGAGGTCCTGCGCAGATTGTAAGCCGATGCGTAGACAGTACCGGCTATGTTCAGCCAACGGTTGCAGATATTCAAAAGGTGCGGGCTATTACTGGATTTGTTCAGCACCATAATGGTCTTTTCCCTTGGAACGTCAGCTCAAACGGAGAGGTGACAAATGGTATCGGTTAAACAAATTGGTTTTGGTTTGGGGCTTTTGTCAACAGCACTTTTTTTAGCCTGTACCGCGTCAGCTGACACCACAAACCCAAAGAATACGTCTGGGGCCGCCTTTGGCAAACCTATTTCAGAGCAGGCTTTAGTGCTGTGGAATATTGATATTCGCACGCAAGATGGGAAAGGACTGCCGCCAGGGTCGGACAATGCAGTGGTAGGCGAAAAAATATACAACGAAAAGTGTTTGTCATGCCATGGAGCCGACGCGAAAGGTGGTGCAATGTATGGAACGATGGTTGGGGGTATTGGGTCATTTAAAACAAATACTAGAGTTTTAACGCCTGGCAGTATGTACCCCTATGCCCCCATTTTGTTTGATTACGTGCGTCGTGCGATGCCTTTGACTGCACCTCAATCGTTAACGAATGATGAGGTCTATGCGCTTTCAGCATATATTTTAAATTTAAATGGTCTCGTTGATAAAACAGCCGTTATGAACAGTACATCATTAGTTGCGGTTCAGATGCCAAATAAAGATGGTTTTTATGTCGATGATAGGCCTGACACTCAAGCCGTTAGATGTATGACTCATTGTAAGTAGGGCCGCGCACGCCTAAAACCACTACTCACCTACTTCTGCTGCTCGGTTAAGCATACCAGATGACGGAGGTTCGAAAGTGGGGTGGCGTGATTCGCTTCATTTGTGGGTTATCCGGCTAAGCTTACGAATTAACGACTTCGAGTTTTTGACGCTGCGAGTTGAATGTTGTCGGTTGCGTAATGAGCGCTATCGAGGGCACCCTCTAGCCAACCCGGCCAGTAGCTATACCAATCGCCTGCTGGGTATACAACCTGACTCATCGCATCTACCTTTTTTAATTGTTCGAATAGGGCGGGTTGTGTAAACGAGGTATCAGAAGCCCAGGCGCCAGCTTGATATGGCATCTTTCCCCAGGCAATTGAGACGCCATTTTGGGAAAATACTTTTTCTTTAAAGCCGGGGTGCAATTTTTCACCGCCTTTAAGTGAGATGTCGAGTCGCTTTTCACGAGAGTATGTTTGAAACTCATCTGCTCTCTTGTTCATGTTGTAGGTGCCTATCAACACGCCACTTTCCTGATTAAAACCAAAGGATGGGTACCATATCTGAGTAATGATATCTTTGGTATGGCTTATGCCACCGTAAATGCGGTTTTCCTCTTCCCAGAAACGGTATTTGGATTGCCAGGCCACTTTACAAGCATTGGTCATTTTCACACTGGCCATCGTTTGACGAGAGGTGTCGTCCATGAAGTTGCCGCCGATCTGCGCCAATAAGGGCGGTGCAAGTGTAGCAATGACATAGTCTGCTGTTAGGCTTTTGCCGGAGTGGGTCATAACAGAAGCCATGCCATTTTCCACATTGATGGCTTTGACAGGTGTGTTAAGAATGACGAGATCGCGAAGCGCGAGACCATTTGGCAGTTGGGCTCGCTCAAAGCCTTTAACGATCTGATCCATGCCGTTGACTGGTTGTAGCAAAGTTGATTGCCAGAAGTACTCTAAGTTAAGGAAAATCTCTTTTTGCCACAACTTTGACTGCAATATTTCGGGCAGAGAGAGGGTTGGCCAAGGTGTTCCTGGGTGACCCATGTCGCCTGGGTTTATAGCGTAACCTGCTCTAGGGAAGTTACTTGTCATCGATGCACCCTTATAAACCAAACGGGCACTCTCAACGCTTAATTGACCAAATTGATAAAGCATACCTAAAAAGGCATCAACCTCTGAACTGTCTAGCAACTCGTCAAGTTTTCCCTGGTTTTGTACTTTAGCCAGCATCTCAGCAAGGTGTCCACGCAGGTCGTTGGTGAGGCGTCTCACCTGAACGGGGCGACCGTCATTCCACTTGTCGTTTTGCATCAAGTTGGCGCCATCTTGTAAGGTAAAGGGTTGCAGCTCAACCTGTAGTTCTTTGCAGTAGTCAAGAACCCGGGCATGATGTTGCGGAATTCTGCCTGGTCCCATATTGATGTAATTGTTCTTATCGTTAGGCAGCATATTGCCTACCTGTTCAAACTTGACGGTTGTCGGTGAGAGCCAGTCGGTTTCTTGAAAACGGTCGCCGTGGCGAAGAGTTAAACTTCTACCACCCACACGATTAGTCGCTTCAAGAATAGTGACCTTTGCGCCTGCTCGCGATAGCCTCAGGGCAGAACATAAACCAGCCAAACCTGAACCAATCACGACGATATGCTTGCCTGCCATACCAATCGTTGAGAGAGGTTCAGTCTTGCGATCAGTTTGCCTGATATAGTTTGCTGATGCGAATGCGTCAGTTGGCCCGACTAAACCCAAGGCAGCGAGGGTGGCTTGGGCCGCCCCTAAACCGCCAAGAGATGTCATGCCAAAAATCAGTCTTCGGCGGGTTAGTGGAGGTAGTATGGGAAATTTTTTTGAAGTAGCCATTGATATTTGCTATTTATGATGGTTAGATGTAAATGTTTTCTCGAATTTTTTTGTGTATTATTTCATGCCGCAAACTGCAAGTTTGAGCTCTTTATTGATTTGTACTTCCGCAAACACCTTGTTAAGAAAAAAGTATTGTAGTAAGCGTCATTTAAATTGATCCACATTCATATACTTTCTTCTTTATCACTATGAATCGTGCAAAATTTCCTCTTAATAATAAACGGGACTTTGCGTCAGCGACATTTATTGTATGTAGTGTCAAAATATTGTTGTAAAAATTTGAAATTTATTCGGCTGTGAAAGTTTCACCATTTCTTAACTCTTCCTTACGTAAACCAGCAGAACCAAGCAGATTAGCTATGGTGTTGATGCCAGAGTCTGGATGCGTGATGATGATCGCGTGATACTCGGGCTTACCACGGTAAAGAATAGTTGAGACGACTTGTGCGTCGGCGTATTGATTAGCCATCACATAGCCCCATGGTCCCATTAGAGCCATGTCGGTTTCGCGGTCTGGTTGATACAAGGCTACGCCAAACTGTAACGGCTCGGTCTTTGCGTCAGTTTTATTTGCGCTAGCTAGACCCATGACGAGGCTTAGAAACGTTGCCATGGCCGTTTACAGTGACCATGAGCGCAGTGAATGTTTCTTAGAAAAAAATGACATGGTTTTTCCTTTTGAGTGAATGTTTGTCACTTTGTCACCCTAGTACACCAGCGCGTTAGCCAGCTTTCATAGCGTGCTTTGATGTCATGCGACCCACCCTTTAGGCAAGTGTTGTAGATCGTCAGGCTCATCTATGTCATGCACAGCGGGGTAGGTCTGCCAACTAGAACCGAGCGCAGCTAAGCGCCTGCTTGTGGTCTGCATGACCTCTGACGTGCTCCAGGGCATGTCAGTAAATAAGGTTGGGATCATGCGTTTTAAACCAATCAATGCATAACCACCATCGAGCGCAGGAACGAATACGGCGTCATGTTGAGTCAGATCAAGAGCCGCATGGTGTAGTTGGGTTGCTGTGATCGCTGGGGCATCTGTGCCAATCATAACTGCTGCATCGCAATGTTCGAGCACTCGTTCAAAGGCTTGTTGCATGCGTGCACCGAGATCACCATCGCTTTGTAATGTCCAAGCAAAAAATGGTGCCCTAAACTTTAAGGCCGTGCGATGTTGTACAAAGGCCTGATGATTTAAGTCGGGTGTCACACACAGTTCAAGATGCGCAAAATCTTTGGTTTGCAACGCGGTTTCTATGGTGTGGTCTAGTAACCTTTGTGCCAGCTTAGCCGCACCAGCTGCCCCCAAGGCGGGCATCAAGCGCGTTTTTGACAGCCCAGGTGCAGGGGCTTTAGCCAAGATAATGAGTGCCGTTTTCACGAATAATCCTTGGCTAGTTTCTCTGCGCTCTCGCCACGCCAATAGCGCCAACGCAACCACCACATGAGCGTGATGGTTGACCAAACCCCATGTTGTTCCCAGCGTCTTCCTGAAGTGAGCGCAGGGCCTTTCAAGCAAAGGGGGCGGGCGTGCGCTAACAAGCGTTTAGAGAGTTCGATATCTTCCATCAGCGGTTGATCGGCAAAGCCGTTCAGTACCTCGAAAAGCTCGCGTTTGACAAATATCGCTTGGTCACCTGTGGCGATGCCACTGAGTCGTGAACGCCAGTTCATCAGGTGTGCCACGACGGCGAGCATCTTGGCTTGCCCGCTGACGCGCACGTCAAAACGACCCCACGCGGCTTGCTTTTTAAACACGCGCTCAAGTTGCTGAGTCGTCGACTCAGGTAGACGTGTATCAGCGTGCAAAAACAACAAATAGTCTGCCTGAGCCACGGCTGCGCCTGCATTCATCTGGCGTGCCCGGCCCCGTGGCGCCTCGATGACAAGAACAGATGGTAATTGAGCCTGCTTGATGGTGCCATCGTCACTGCCACCATCGACCACAATCACTTCAGCTGGCAATTTGAGTGCTAGCAAAGCGGTAAGCATTTGTTCGATGCCACTTGCTTCGTTCAGTACAGGAATAATGATTGACACTTTCATCGTCATTTAGAACCGGTTTGGCCACGGTTGAAACGATGTAAGCGTTCGAGCCAAGTGAATATTTGTTCGGGTGCGTGGTCGCGTTTCCAATTACCAGCGACGTACTTGTTGGCTTCAGTGACTGTCGGGTAGGTGTGCACCGTACCTAAGATTTTGTTTAAGCCTATGCCCTGGCGCATGGCCAACACGAATTCAGTCAACATATTACCTGCGTGTTCACCCACAATGGTTACACCCAGTATCTTGTCCTTACCAGGTAAAGTGAGGACTTTGACAAAGCCTAAGGTGCTACCATCGGCAATGGCTCTGTCTAGTTCAGCCAGATCAAAGCGGGTCACTTCATAAGCCTGACCGCTAGCCTGAGCTTCAGTTTCTGACAACCCCACGCGCGCCACCTCTGGATCGGTAAAGGTGGTCCATGGAATGACTGAGTAGTCAGCCTTGAAAGTTTTAAACTGGCCAAACAGCGCATTGACTGCGGCAAACCACGCTTGGTGTGCCGCAACGTGGGTCAATTGAAACGGCCCTGCCACATCGCCCACCGCAAAAATATTGGGGTAGTGCGTTTGTAAATAAGCATTGACTTGAATCGTGCGTCGTGGGGTTAAGCCAATACCTAGCTCTTCTAGTCCATAGCCTGTGACACGAGGACTGCGACCAACGGCCACCAGAATCTCGTCAAACAAAATGGCATGCTCTTGGTCACCATGGCGCACGATCAGTTGCTTGCCCGCTTCGGTTACTTCCACTCGCAGCGCTTCATGAGACGTCAGCACCGACACACCATCTGCACCTAAATAATCTTGCACCAATGCGCTGACTTCGGGGTCTTCGCGAGACATGAGGCGAGGCCCCATTTCTACTTGGGTAACCAAACTGCCCAGGCGGGCAAAGCTTTGTGAGAGTTCACAACCAATCGGCCCACCACCGAGTACCACTAGATTTTTGGGCAATGTGGTTAACGCCCAGATCGTGTCACTGGTCAGGCATCTGGCCTCTCTCAGCCCAGGAATAGGCGGCACAAACGGCTCTGCGCCGGTGGCAATCACAATATTTCGAGTGGTCAGTGTCTGTTGAGTACCGTCAGGTTGGGTAATTTGTACGTGCCAAGGTGAGGTCATGACGGCGTGACCTTGTAAAACTTCGACGCCAAGTTTGGTGTAGCGCTCAACCGAGTCGTGTGGCTCGATCTCGGTGATAACATCATGTACTCGCCGCATCACCTGTGCAAAGTCTACTTGGACCGCGGCAGTTTGAATGCCGAACTGTTCAGCCTGTTTAATTTGTTTAGCTAATTTTGCAGAGCGAATCAAAGCTTTGCTTGGCACACAACCGTAATTTAGACAGTCACCGCCCATCTTGTGACCTTCAATGAGCGTGACTTTGGCTTTGACCGCTGCGGCGATATAAGCGGTGACTAGCCCACCGGCACCTGCACCAATGACCACCAAGTTTCGGTCAAATCTTTTGGGTTTCGACCAGCCTGCATAAACTTTGCGTAGTTTGATGCGCTTGACAGCGTACTTGGCGATCAGAGGAAATATGCCTAAGAGCACCAAGCTTGCGAGTAAGCCGGGTGACAAAATATCGCTTACAGCGTTGATTTCTGCCAGCTTGGTGCCTGCCAACACGAACACCGCTGTACCGGGCAGCATGCCGAGTTGGCTGACCAGGTAGAAACGCGCGGCTCTCATGGGTGTGAGCCCCATCAGTAGGTTAACCAGCCAGAAGGGGAACGCTGGCACTAATCTTAGGGTCAACAGGTAGAACATACCTTGTTCTTTAATGCCCTGATTAATAGGTGCCAGTGTTTTAGAAAACCGCGCTTGAACCGTGTCGTGCAAGAGGTAGCGTGCCACCAAAAATGCTAACAGAGCACCTAGGCTTGAAGCGAATGACACCATCAGCAACCCGACCCAAAAGCCAAAGATAAGGCCAGCAGCCAAGGTTAGAATCACCGCGCCAGGTATTGAGGCGGCGGTGGCGAGAACATAGATCACAAAATAAATGATCAAGGTTGTGCTCGGCTGCTCTGCATAAAGGTCGAGCAAGTCGTCACGGCTGGCTTTAAGGTAGTCGAGTGTCAATAAGTTGTTTAAACCGAAGGCTTGATATGCGAAGATCAGTATCGCAAGAGCGATCAGCACAAGCACCCAGCGCAGCCATTTTTGACGGTTGAACATACCTGCTCCTAGGCTCGGTAGAATTCCATGACGGCATGGGTTTCCGGCTGACTTTCTAGCGCACCGCCGCAACTGCTACCCTGACCGGCAGTGCAGCCGTAGCAATGTTCCCCCACCCGAATCTGCGCATTGAAATCTGTGCGCTCTAGTAACTCACGTAAGTGGGGTCGGGGACCAGAGCTAAAGTTACTGGGTAGGTTTAGCATTTGGTTAAAGTCACAGTCATAAAGGTAGCCTTGCCAATCTACACTCACCATACTGCGGCACATAACGGTCTCTAGATTTTGGGCATGGTAAGACTGTTTGAGAAGACCCATATAGTCATAAAAAATGCC
>CALBMZ010000176.1 GCA_937896225.1 uncultured Alcaligenaceae bacterium
CCCACTTCGTGGCGAGCTTCGTACGGCTTTAAATGTCACCAGCCCAGATCAGGCCACTCGGTTTGGGCCTCAACCGGGTATGGCTTGGGTTGACCCTCAATTATTAGCACTGACTGGCCTAAAAGTGGGTGACACGTTGCAGGTTGGTCGTTTGCCGCTAAAAATTGATCGCGTCATCACCTATGAGCCAGACCGAGGAGCGCAGTTCGTTAATGTCGCTCCCCGTGTCTTAATTCGCTCTGAAGACCTACCTCAAACGGGGTTGCTTGGGCCCGGTAGTCGAGTTGGTTATGCATTATTGGTGGCGGGTTCGGTCGACAAAATTAGTGCTTATAAAGCTTGGCTTGAGCCCCAACTATCGGGTTCTCAACGCATTTTGACAGTTGAGTCAGGTCGCCCGGAAGTGAGTCGAGCCATTGAGCGTGCCGAGCAGTTTTTAACGCTGGTTGTCATGATTGCTGTCTTAATTGCCGCAGTAGCTGTCGCATTGGGTGCTAGGCGGTTTAGTCAGCGACAATTGCCTGCTGTGGCGGTTATTCGTTGTCTAGGTGCGACTCAGTCAATGGTGACCGGTATATTGCTCATCGAGTTTTTGTTACTTGGTATCGTTGCTACGGTTTTAGGCTTAATTGTTGGGCTCATTAGCCAATATGGCTTAGTTCAAGCTATGGCAGGGTTTTTGGGCGAAGACTTGCCGTTACCCGGTATGGTGCCGGCCTGGCAAGGCCTCTATGCAGGTTTATGGTTGCTGTTTGCTTTCTCGTTGCCACCGTTACAAGCCCTCAGAAAAGTGCCGCCAGGCCAAGTTTTGCGTCAGCAGGTCGACACTTTTCCACTGCAAAGCATAGCCGGCTATTTGGTAGCCTTAATTGGTTTTGGGGTGCTGATGTGGTGGGTGGCAGGCAACCTGAAATATGGCTTTGGTTTGGCGCTCGGTTTTGCTGCTGCTGCAGTTAGTTTTGGCCTGATAAGCATGGCGATGCTTTGGGTGATTAATCGCTTGCGATGGGTCATACCCAATATGCCAACCCTTCGCTTCGCGTTGGCGGGTTTAGTCAGGCGTCGAGGGGCAACGGTTGCCCAAACCAGTGCATTGGCCGTTGGCATGATGGCTATTTTATTGTTAACCATTGTTCGTACCGATTTACTCGATGGTTGGCAACGAACTTTGTCGCCCGACACGCCTAATCGGTTTTTAATCAATATTCAGCCCGACCAACGAGAACCCATTAAGCAAGCATTGCTTCAAGCAGGACTGCCACCAACCGACTTTTCCCCGATGGTGCGGGGGCGTTTGATCGAGCAAAATGGTCGGGCTTTATCAATCGACGACTTTGACGAGCCACGTGCGCAGCGTTTGTTACAACGTGATTTTAATTTGTCTTATACCGATACTTTGCAGGGGCAGGGGACCATCATTGACGGCAACAGTTTTGATTTAAATGCCAATGAAGTTTCTATGGAAGTTGGCCTGGCAAACTTGCTTAGGTTGAATCTTGGTGATGAACTGGTGTATGAGGTTGCCGGTCAACCCGTTAAAGTCAAAGTAACCAGCTTGCGCCAAGTCAATTGGGACACCATGCGTGCCAACTTCTTTGCTATCACCACCCCTCAAGCTTTGATAAACAAGCCTCAAACCTTAATTACAGCGTTTCACCTGCCCGATGAAAAAGGTCAAGTGTTACAAGATTTGGTTCATCAGTATCCAAATTTAACAATTTTTAATGTGGGGACGATTCTGGCACAGCTTCAATCTGTTCTCGATCGAGTGTCTGTTGCGGTACAAGGGCTATTTTTATTTGCTGTCGCAGCGGGGGCTTTGGTGTTAGCGGCCGCACTGATTGCCAGTAAAGATGAACGCATTAAAGAAACGGCTTTACTTCGCGCCTTAGGTGCCACCCATCAACAGCTGAGAAGTGCGCAACGCATTGAAATGATTTTAATTGGTGTACTGGCTGGTCTGATGTCTGCCGCTGGGGCCGTACTGGTGGCTTGGGGGTTGGTGCACTGGGTGTTTGAGTTCGACATGGTGTGGTCTGTATGGCCTTGGCTGCTTGGTGTTGGGGTCTGTGTGCCGGCGTCATGGCTCACAGGGAAAATGGTTTTAAGAAGTGTTTTACATACACCGCCTTGGGTTGTGCTCAGGCAGACTTAAAGATGAAATCAACTGATCCCGTTACGATGTCAAAGCTCGCACAGGGCAACAATTTATATCTGTGGAACCCAACTCAACTGGAGCAGTTTGACCAGCATATTTTTGACCCCCGAACACCTGCTTTAACCGCACAAAACGTCACTGAGGGGGGGCGCAAAGCGGCTTGGTTTATTGATATAAATGGTCTCTCTTGTGTGCTGAAGTTCTACCAAAGAGGGGGGGTAGCGGCTTATTTGAACCGTTCCAACTATTTTTGGTTAGGCCAAGCGCGCGCGCGCTCATTTCATGAGTTTACGGTGATGCGCAAACTACAACAATTGGGTTTGCCTATTCCTGATGTGGTTGCAGCGGCTTGCTGGCGTCATCATGGCATGCTTTATCGTGCCGCACTGATTACCAAACGCATTGATGGCGCCATACCTTTAGCACGCTCAACAGACCCCGAAGACTGGTTCAATGCGGGGCGAGTGGTTCGATCTATGCATCAACTCGAAGTCTGGCATGCTGATTTAAATGTTTTTAATATTTTACTCGATACAGACCGTAAAGTTTGGTTAATTGATTTTGATCGAGCACGCATAAACCTTATCAGTCGCGCTGAAAAAGATCAAAACATTGCTCGTCTGCAGCGGTCAGTAAAAAAGGTTTTACACTTTCAAGCAGATGAATTTTGGCTGCATTTTGTGTGGGGTTACTCGGGTATTTCTCGAGATTGACAATTTAAGTTTAGAAATATTTTTTTTCAGGCCGTCTTTATGATAAAAAATCATAATGATTGTTTACATTTCTTTTCTTCGAGGGTTTTTACATGCTTAAAAAATCTTACGCCGTTGGGGTATTGGGTTTAATTGCTTTGTCTGTTTGCGCGACCACTTCATTGCCGGCTTTCGCACAAGAAAAAGTTTTAAATGTATACAACTGGGCTGAATACACCGCACCAGACACCATACCCGGTTTTGAACGTGAAACGTGTATTATGTTATGTTTCAAGCAGAAGACGACATACGATATTTTGCAGGCTAAATTGCTCACAGGTAAATCAGGTTACGACATTGTGGTGCCTTCAACGAATTACGCATCAAGGCAATTAAAGGCAGGTTTGTTTCAAAAGCTAGATAAAGCCGCTATTTCTAATTTAAAAAATTTAGACCCGGCAATCATGAAGCTACTCGATGGTATTGACCCTGGTAATCAATATTTTGTGCCATGGGGTTATGGCACAAATGGGTTGGGTTTTAACGTAACAAAGGCCCAAGCCATGATGGGCGCTGACGTTAACTTAGCTGATTGGTCTATTTTCTTTGACCCTGAAAAAATTAAAAAATTTGAAAGTTGTGGTGTATCAGTTCTTGATGAAGCGGCTCAGGTGTTCCCAGCGGCCTTGCATTATTTAGGCAAAGACTCCAATAGCGAAAACCCCCAAGATTATCGCGATGCCCTTGCGTTATTAAAGAAAGTACGCCCTTATATTCGCCAATTTAGTTCATCAGGTTACATAGATGAATTGGCCTCAGGTGATTTGTGTATGGTGTATGCATTCTCTGGTGACGTCATGATTGCAGCGAGTAAAGCCCGTGAGGCGAAGCGTGACTACTCAATTAACTACTTTATTCCAAAGGGTGGGGCACCCGCTTGGTTTGATGTGATGGCCATACCTAAAGATGCACCTAACCCAGCAAATGCCAATGCATTTATTAATTACATTGAAACGCCCGCCGTGCATGCCGCCATTACGAATGAAATGTACTACCCTAATGCAAATAAAGCTGCCCGCGCATTGGTAGTCGCTGATGTGGCAAATAACCCCTCTATTTACCCCCCGCCCGAGGTCGCTCAAACCTTATATGTCATACAAGCATTGCCCCTTAACATTCAACGTTTGCAGACACGTTTGTGGGCAGAGCTCAAGTCAGGTCGTTAAAAAGATGAGTGATGCACTCGGTTCATTGACGTCATTTGGTGCAGACGCTGACGATTGTCTACGCATGGTCGATTTAACTAAAATCTACGGTGACACGGTCGCTGTACAGTCGGTTAATTTGTCGATTAAGCGTGGTGAAATTTTTGCTTTGTTAGGCAGTTCGGGTTGCGGAAAATCAACTTTGTTACGTATGTTGGCAGGTTTTGAAACGGTCACATCAGGGCAAATTTTTCTTGAAGGTGAAGACATTACTCAACTGCCGCCTTATAAGCGGCCTATCAATATGATGTTTCAGTCTTATGCATTGTTTCCGCATATGACTGTCGAGGCCAATGTTGCATTTGGTTTAAAGCAAGAGGGGGTTGTTCAACCTGAAATTCACGAACGTGTCTTTGAAGCGCTTGAGTTGGTGCAAATGTCACCCTATGCTCGACGTAAACCACACCAACTTTCGGGTGGGCAACAACAGCGAGTCGCCTTGGCCAGAAGCTTGGTTAAACGCCCTAAGCTATTGTTGCTTGACGAACCCATGTCTGCCCTTGATAAGCAAATTCGTCGGAATACTCAAATCGAATTGGTACGCATTATTGAGCAGTTGGGGGTCACGTGCTTTATGGTCACACACGACCAAGAAGAAGCGATGACGATGGCAAATCGTTTGGGGGTTATGACAGAAGGTCAAATTAAACAAGTGGGTACCCCCCAAGATGTTTACGCCTTTCCAAATAGTCGGTTTGTGGCGGGCTTTATTGGTTCAACCAATTTATTTTCAGGCACCATTACCATCGATGAATCTGATCACATTGTGATTGAAAGCGATGCCTTGACTCGCCCCTTGTTTGTTAGCCATGGCGTCAGTGAACCTTTAGGTATGGAAATATCGGTTTCGCTTAGACCTGAACGGTTGCAAGTGTTACGTCATCAACCTGATGGCGACTTTAACTGGGCACATGGCATGGTAAGCCATATGGCCTGGATGGGAAGCTATGCCTTATATCAGATTCGCCTTGACTCGGGAAAAACGGTCGAGGCCAGTGTGCCCAGTCTTTTATTAACGCAAGCCGAACCCCCTGGCATTGATGACGAAGTGTATGTGTCTTGGCACCACGAAGCGGTGACGGTTTTAACTTCATGATCGGGTCGTTTTTTTCTCGTTTAAAGCAGTCTGGGTTTTGGGTCATTGCGCCACCGTATGCTTGGCTAGTATTGTTCTTATTAGTCCCTTTTTTGTTGGTCCTGAAAATTAGTGTGGCCGACTTAAATTTTGGTATTCCACCTTATACGTCGCTAGTTGACCTGAGTGACAATGTTTTAACCTTCACGGTTCACCTGCGAGGCTATGCCTTGTTGTTTTCAGATAGCTTGTATTTAATGACCTATCTGAGTTCAATCAAAATGGCGGCGATCACCACTGTGTGCTGTATTTTAATTGGCTACCCCATGGCTTATTACATTGCACGAACAGAGGGATCGTTGCGGCATTTGTTGCTATTGGCCGTTATTTTGCCATTCTGGACATCTCTTTTATTGCGTGTCTATGCTTGGGTAGGTATTTTAAGAAATGACGGTTTACTGAATAATTTTCTTATTTGGATGGGTCTTATTGATACCCCATTAGAAATATATCGAACTGATTTAGCCGTTTATATTGGTTTGGTTTATGCCTATCTACCCTTTTTCATATTGCCGCTCTATGCGAATTTGGTCAAATTAGATGCGCGGCTACTCGATGCGGCTTATGACTTGGGTGCCTCACCCGTACGTGCCTTTTTGGCGGTAACGTTACCTTTATCGCTACCCGGTGTGGTGGCGGGCGCTATGCTGGTTTTTATACCCACCGTTGGTGAATACGTTATTCCCGAAATGTTAGGAGGGGCCGACACCCTCATGATGGGTCGGGTCATGTGGAGCGAGTTTTTCACCAATGCCGATTGGCCCATGGCCTCGGCCGTAACGGTCATTATGGTTCTCATTTTGTTGGTGCCTTTAGTGGTGTTACAAATGAATCAAAAGCGAAGCTTTTTGTCAGAAACAAAGGGGGGGCAGTAACGTGGCCGCTATGCAACGTGCCCCCAACGCACCCAGTCGTGTCGGTCGTATCAGTACATTAACTTTAGGGTACTTATTTCTCTATATTCCCATTTTGACTTTAGTTGTCTTTTCATTTAACGACTCTTCAATGATGACCAGTTGGACTGGTTTCTCCTTGCGATGGTACGTCGCACTGATGAATGATCAAGCATTGTTGCGTGCGGCAAGCTTATCGTTGCAAGTCGCCTTTATGACTGCGACAGCGGCAGCAGCGTTGGGCACTTGGGCCGGTTACATTGTGGCGCGCAAGCCAATGTTTAAAGGGTTTGGGCTTTACGTTGGGTTGCTCACGGCACCCTTGGTTATACCCGAGGTAGTCTTAGGTATTTCACTACTGTTACTGTTTGTGGAAATGGGCAGCGTCTTTGGCTGGCCCGGTGAGCGAGGTTTATTGACGATATGGGTAGGTCACACCACGCTCTGTTTGGCATTTGTCACCATTATCGTGCAGTCGCGTATTCGTGATCTTGATCGCGCCTACGAAGAAGCTGCGCTTGATTTGGGCGCCAAGCCTTTACATGTATTCTTCACAATCACTTTGCCCTTAATTGCACCCGCAATCATATCGGGGTGGCTGCTGGCCTTTACACTTTCACTCGACGACGTTGTGATTGCATCGTTTTTGTCTGGGCCTGGTTCAACCTTACTTTCACCTGAGATTTTTTCGAGAGTTCGTTTAGGCCTAAAGCCAGAAGTGAACGCACTCGCAACCATTTTTGTTGTTATTGTGGGCGTATTTGTTGTCGTTGTGAATCGGTTGCAGCGAAAACAAGAAACCATGGGGCCATAAAATGATCACGCTGTTCGGGCTTAAAAAATGTAGCACTTGTATCAAAGCATGTGCATGGTTAGAGGCACAAAAAACGCCCTATGAGATGATTGATTATCGAGATCGACCGGTTGCACCAGACTTATTAACAGTTTGGTCAACTCAACTGGGTGGCTGGGAAAAGCTCGTCAACCGCGCTTCGATGACCTGGCGTAATGTGAGCGAAGCAGAAAAATTGCAGACTCAAGAGCAAGATCATGGCCAAGACCTCAACGCAGTTTGGCTTAATTTGATTGCTCGATTTCCAACCCTAATACGTCGGCCATTAACAGTATGGCCAGATGGGGTGGTCACAGCAGGTTTCAACGAAAAAAAGTTCTTAATTGAGCTCAATAAACTATAAAGGGCAGGTCGTATGTCGCTTCCACAAGAACAACTCAAGCAAATGGCTGCTCATGCTGCCATTGAATATATAGCGCCACATTTGCAATCTGACATGATTTTAGGCATTGGTACGGGTTCTACAGCTGATATATTTATTGATGCACTTGGGTCGTTACGCGCACAGTTTAAAGGGGCTGTTGCAAGCTCTGAGCGCAGTGCAGCCCGATTGAAAAGTGTGGGCATTGCTGTTTTTGATTTAAACGCAGTTTCAAGCCTGCGTTATTATATTGATGGTGCCGATGAAATCAATGCCAACCTAGATATGCTTAAGGGTGGCGGTGGAGCATTAACACGTGAAAAAATTGTGGCCTCTGTGGCACAAGAATTCATCTGTATTGTTGACCAATCAAAATGCGTTGAAGTCTTAGGCCAGTTCCCCTTGCCAATTGAAGCCATTGACTTGTCGGTTCAAGCCGTGATGCGATGGGCCAAATCTCACGGCGGTCAACCCAGTGTTCGGGCAAACTTTACAACTGATAATGGCCACCCCATTATTGATATTAAAGGTTTGAAAATCACTGACCCTCGCGCTTTTGAGTCTGAGCTCGATCACGTACCAGGGGTAGTCACAAATGGCTTGTTCGCTATACGTGGTGCAGATGTCGCCTTGGTTGCGAGT
>CALBMZ010000177.1 GCA_937896225.1 uncultured Alcaligenaceae bacterium
AATTTATTTTTCTCAATGTGAAATATAATTTGATATCGTGAAACACATAAATGCGGCACTGCATCATTTTATTTCACGATATAAAAATGCATTTTCACATTGTGAAATAAAATATAATGCTTCAATTTCTACCTCTTGTTATGAAAGCTCTACAATCTAAATTAGTTTCAATTCAACCTGTAAGGTTTTGTTGCCCGATCTAAATATCAGGTTTTAACGGTACACATCAATTTATTTATTCCAATAATTTTTAGCCCCATATGAATCACGATTTAAATTCAATACCGCTTGGGCGTGAGACGCCCTACCCAGCCCATTACGACCCCTCATTACTATTCCCTATAAAAAGGCAACGCGTCATACCTCAAAATATTGAAGTGATCGGTTTTGATTTTTGGCGTGGCTATGAAATGTCGTGGTTACAACCAAATGGGTTACCAAAAGTAGGCATGATCAAGATAACCGTGCCGTTTGATAGCCCATTTATGACTGAGTCTAAGTCTCTCAAACTGTACTTAAATAGCTTTAATCAAGAAAAGTTTAACGATGATAGTGCGTTAATTGCTCAAATAAGAACCGATATAAGCCAAGCTGTTGGTGCGACGGTTGCAATTAGCATGTTATCGGCCAACCAGTTCAACACTGAGGTGATAGACGAACCTCTCACGTCTGGCAACACACCAGAAGTTAATATAGATGATAGCCTTCAGCTGTTTGAAACGTACACGCCAGATGCGAATTTGCTTCATTGCGACCCACAACAACCCACCATCGCTGAGTCTTTATTTTCTAGGTTACTTAAAAGCAACTGCCCCGTTACCAATCAACCAGATTGGGCAAGTGTGCACATTCGTTACGAAGGCCACCCGATTGATCACGACGCATTATTGGCCTACATCGTTTCATTTAGGCAACATCAAGGCTTTCATGAACATTGTGTTGAAACGATTTTTGCTGATGTCATGCGAGTATGCCAGCCAAAACGTTTATCTGTTTATGCGCGTTACACGCGTCGCGGCGGGGTTGACATTAACCCTTGGCGTGCAACACAAGGTTTTGAACCGCCAAGCTTGATGCGAAGCGCACAACAATAGTTGAGTTTGTGACGTAAAAAAATTTGTTCTAGGTTTTAGAAGCGATAACGGGCCAAGCGCGTCGTAAGTAATAAAACATAGACCATACCGTCAAAATAGCGGCAACAATAATAAGTATTTGACCGATTAAATAAATCGGTAAACCCCAAGCCGATTGACCAAAAATCAAACAGGGTATTGCAATCATTTGAGCAGCTGTTTTAAATTTACCTAACCAATGTACGGCAACGTTGGCACTTGCACCGAGTTGCGCCATCCATTCGCGAAGCGCAGAAATTGTAATTTCACGCCCAATGATGACCAACGCAATCAAACTACCAACTCGGTCAAGGTTAATCAGCACCAGTAACGCGGCGGTAACCATCAGTTTATCGGCCACAGGGTCTAAGAATGCACCAAATGCCGAGGTTTGATTCCAGCGGCGGGCCAACCAACCATCTAACCAATCAGTGAGGGCAGCAAATATAAACACCCATGCCGCTATGCCATCTCTTAGTGGGATTGGCAACATGGCTTCAGGCACATAAAATAATGCGACAAAAAAAGGTATGGTTCCGATGCGAAACCATGTGAGGGCGATAGGTAAATTAAATGGCATGATGTCTTATGCTAACCGACTTTTGATCTAGATGCGCAGCAAACTCTGCCCATCAAGAATGGAGGGTATCAAGGAGATGAGAAACCAAATTTACCGATCTTGCAAAAGCTAATACAACATCATGAGTGATCAAAAAATGCCTAAGTATTTGATTGTCAAACTTGATGCAAAGCATCGTACAAATGCTTCGCTAACTCTAATGAAATACCGTCTACGGTCGCTAATTGATCGACTGAGGCGGCCGTCACACCATTTAACCCACCAAATCGAGCTAAAAGCCGTTGTCTACGCTTGGGACCAATACCCTCAATGTCTTCTAATCTAGAAACTTGCCGCGCTTTGGCACGTTTGGCTCGCATGCCAGTGATCGCAAAACGATGGGCTTCATCGCGAATGTGAGCAATCAACATGAGCGCAGCTGAGCCTTCACCTAATGCTTGAGCTGGCCGTTCATCAGCAAAAATTAACGTCTCTAATCCAACTTTACGTTTTTCACCTTTCGCAACACCTACTAATACTTGAGTAGTCAAACCGTACTCTTCAAAAACCTGACGAGCCACTTCGACTTGGCCCTTCCCCCCATCAATTAAGACCAAACCAGGTAGCGGCGCATCACCGTCAGCCGCTTTAGCATAACGTCGCGTCAAGACCTGCCGCATGGCTGCGTAATCGTCGCCTGGGGTGATGCCGTTAATGTTGTACCGACGATAAAGTGAAGGTTGCATATCGTGCTGCTGAAACACCACACATGACGCTTGGGTCGCCTCGCCTGAGGTGTGACTGATGTCAAAACATTCGATGTGCAACGTCGCCAAGGCGATGGGGTCAGTATCTAAATCAAGTGCTTCGGCAAGTGCTAAGGTGCGCGCACTTTTTGATGCACTTTCACTTAGATGTCGCACTAAGGCAAGGCGTGCGTTTTGTTCAGCTTGCTCAAGCCATGATTTTTTGAGGCCACTGGGTCGAGTCAGTAATTTTGAGCGCGTTTGTTTGAGCGTCATTAAGGCGTCAAAGATACCTGCATCGCGTAGCGGGTCTGAAATAACAACGGTTGCAGGTAGGGGGTTGTCAACATAATGCTGCGCCAAATACACGTCAAGAATGTCACTCGCTTGGTCGCCATCGGTATGCGTTGGAAAAAAGGCCCGATCACCCAAGTGCCTACCCCCTCGAACCATGGCTAAATTGACACACACTCGCCCGCCATCAATGGCGATGGCAACAATATCAGTATCGGCTTCATCTTGATCTTCCATCGTTTGCTGCTGTAAGACGCGCGACAACGCTCCCATTTGGTCACGTAACTGCGCGGCTTGCTCAAATGCTAAAGCCTCAGCAGCTTCAAGCATACGGCTTTCGATTTCAGACAGAACTTCTTGAGTTTGCCCACTTAAAAAACGACTAGCACGATCAACATCCGCCGCATAATCAACCGGTGAGATCTCACCGACGCAGGGGCCTGAACAACGTTGAATTTGAAACAACAAACAGGGGCGTGAGCGATTTGCGTAAACGGTATCTTCGCAGGTACGTAAGCGGAATACTTTTTGCAATATGTGCATGGTGTCACGAACCGCCCAGGTACTGGGATAAGGCCCAAAAAACTGGCCTGCTCGCTGCGTGCTGCCTCGATAATAAGCCATTCTTGGGGCGACGTGACCCGACAACATCAGGTAGGGGTAAGACTTATCATCACGAAATAAAATGTTGTATTTTGGCTTGAGTTGCTTAATTAAATTGTTTTCAAGTAAGAGCGCCTCAGCCTCTGATCGGGTAACCGTGATGTCAATATGGGCCACACGCGCAACCATATGCGCGATGCGAGGGCTGGTTGCTGTTTTTTGAAAATAAGATGACACACGCTTTTTTAAGTCGCGTGCTTTACCCACGTAAAGCACTTCCCCTGCCGAATCGGTATGACGATAAACGCCCGGCAAATGTGGCAATGTTGCCAAAAATGCCTTGATATCAAACGTATCTGGCGAAGAAGCGTTAGGCGTTGTCATGCAGCGTTCGCACGACCATTACCGCATGTTGATAGCTCGGTAAAGCTTGTAGCGCTCGCCATTTCATTGCCTTTTTAGCAGGAATCAAACGTTCAATGCGAGCAGCACTTTTTGGATCACTCAGCACCTCAAGGGATTCAATTAACAGTTGCGCTAAATCTGCTCGGTTACACACTAAGGCCATGTCGCACCCAGCCCCTAAAGCCGCTTGGGCTCGGGCCAAAATATCACCAGCCACGCTTGCGCCTTCCATAGTCAAATCATCAGAAAAAACTACCCCATCGTAATGAAGTTTTTTTCGTAGTATTTCGTTTACCCATTTTGAAGAAAAACCTGCAGGTTTACTGTCAACTTTTGAGTAAATAACATGTGCAGGCATAACTGACGGAATGACCCAATCGCCCAACCATTGATAAGGTGCGGCATCTTCTTGCAAAATACGTGTCAGCGTTCGGTTGTCGGTAGGAATTTCTAAATGTGAATCAGCTGCCACGGCGCCGTGACCGGGAAAGTGTTTACCGCATGCGGCCATGCCTGCTACCGATAAGCCTTGGGCCAATGCACGCGCCAACATAGCAACAACGCGAGGGTCGCGGTGAAACGAACGGTCGCCAATGACTTTACTCACCCCATAATCGAGATCAAGCACGGGGGTAAAACTTAAATCAACTCCACAAGCCCTTAGCTCACTACCCAAGACAAAACCTAACGCAGTCGCCGCTGACATGGCACGCAAAGGGTCGTGTGCCCATAAATGACCCAAAGTACCCATAGCGGGTAACACCGTGAAACCATCTTCACGAAATCGTTGCACTCGCCCACCCTCATGGTCAACAGCAATCAACAGTGGGGGTGATTTGATGGCATGAATAGCTTGGGTCAAATCGGTTAACTGTTTCCGATTTTCAAAGTTTCGTGTGAATAGAATGACGCCACCGACTAAAGGGTGACTGAGCCGCTTCTTTTCTTCACTCGTCAAACTTGTGCCCTGCACATCAATCATGAGTGGGCCACGCCCGAGCGCTTGAGCCTTACTTTTTTGTGATTTGTTGATTTTTGCCATGAAAGAGTTTGATCAAGTTAGTTTTCAAATTGTGGCAAGGCAACTGCCTCACCTCTTAATGCTGCTAATTTAGCTTGCACCATAATCGCTTTCATTTGTTTGATAGCCTGTTCCCATCCGTCAAACACAGCTCTAGCAACGATAGCATGGCCGATATTTAATTCTGCAATACCTGCTAAAGCTGCGATGGCTTGCACATTATGGTAATGCAAGCCATGGCCAGCATTTACCCGAAAACCAGCACCTACTGCTTGTGCGATGGCCAGTTTTAAACGCTCAATCTCATGTTTGCATTGTGCGACAGTTCGGGACTCTGCATAAGCCCCCGTATGCAACTCGATTACCTGTGCACCCGTTCGGTATGCTGCCTCAATCTGCTGGGAATCAGGGTCAATAAACAACGAAACCCGAATGCCTTGATCTTGAAGTACGCTCACGGCTGAGGCAACTTGATCGTACCCCCCCACCACGTCAAGCCCCCCTTCAGTTGTCAGCTCAGTACGCTTTTCAGGAACTAGGCAGACATCTTGCGGCTTGACTTGCAAGGCAATATTGATCATTTCAGGGGTGACGGCGCATTCCAGGTTCATACGCGTCAACAATTTAGGACGTAATGCCCAAACGTCGGCATCTTGAATATGACGACGGTCTTCGCGTAGATGCAAAGTAATTAAATCAGCCCCAGCTTGCTCAGCCCGAATAGCAGCCTCGATTGGGTCGGGGTAAATGGTGTGGCGTTGCTGTCTGAGCGTCGCGACGTGATCAATATTGACACCAAGGTCTATCATGATGAGATCAATTTAAAAGGGTTTAAGGTCAGGGTGTGAGCTTGTGTTTAGGCTTGAGTTAGAGGCTTCGTCAGATAACTGAACCGCATTTTTCATCGCCCTATTCATATCATATTGTGCCCCAGGTGTGGCGTCATCCCAACCACCCCCTAGCGCTTTGTAAAAATTAATTCGATTGGCAAACGTTTCAAACACCGTTCTAACTTGCTGTCGTTGCGCAGTGAAGTATTCAACCTCAGCTATTTGCACTTGTAAAAAACTTTCAATCCCAGCGAAGTATCGGGCATTACTGAGCTCAAGCAGCTTTTGACTCGTTTGTACTTGTGAAGATCGCGCGACATACTGTGAACGATAAGTGGCTTCGCCCGCCAAGGCATCTGACACTTCTCTGAAAGCGACCTGAATGCTTTTTTCGTACGCCGCGACCGCTCCTTTTTGTGCAGCATTTGCACCGGCCAAGTTTGCTTCGAGGCTGCCACCGGTAAATATAGGTATAGAGATAGTTGGCGAAAACGACCATACGCCTGTGCCTGAGGAAAATAAATCACCTAACGATGTGCTGGCTCCACCGAAACCGGCTGTCAAACTAATGTTAGGGAAAAATGCCGCCCGTGCGGCGCCAATATTAGCGTTTGAAGCGAGCAAAAGATTTTCTGCCTGTCTAATTTCAGGCCTTCTCAGGATGAGGTCTGAAGGCATACCCGCAGGAATGCTAGCAAACAAATCGAGTTCTTTTAATGGTAAAGCAGGCGGTAAGTTATTGGGAATAGTTTGACCAATGATGACAGACAATGCATTACGAGCCAAGGCACGCTCTCGGGCAAACTGAGCCACATCACCCGCAGCAGCGTCGAGCACAGATTTAGCCTGCATCACTGCAATGTCTGAAGAGACACCTCCCTTGGATCGTTCAAGTACTAGTTTATAGTTCGCCAAACGAGATTGAAACGTTTGCTCTGTTAACGTTAACAAGTCACTGGCGATACGCAAACTTAAATAATTTAAAGCCGTATCAGCAATCAAACTTATTTGAACGCCACGCGTGACCTCTGCCGAGGCCAAATACTGTTGAAATGCAGACTCAGACAAATTACGCAACCGACCAAATAAATCGATCTCAAAAGCCGTTACACCCACTTCAGCTTGATACAAACTGGTTACCGTCGAAACATCATTACCTGAACTGCTCGGCAAAACCTGACGTTGCCGCCCGCCACCGACGCCTGCACCGATCTGTGGAAAAAGCTCACCACGCTGAACGCCCCATAATGCTTGAGCTTGCTCCATACGTGCGACAGCAACTCGATAATCTCGGTTGTTTTCTAAAGCAATGGTGATGAGTGCGCGCAACTGGGGATCAATAAAGAATGCTTGCCAAGTGATTTCGCCCGCACTGATGGTATTTGGGGTGTTTAAGTTGGCTTGCCCAGATAGCTGACTTGCCGATTGCATTTGCTGACTGATTTTGCCCGTTCGTGCATCATACTGAGTTTGATCAAGCACAGGCCAATCAGGTGAAACGGGCGATGTAGGACGAACATAATCTGGTGCTAAGTTGCAACCTACTAACGCGAAAGCTAGGCAAAAACCGCTTAAAATTTTGAAGTGAACGTTAAACATCACGCCCCTCCTTTTCGGCATCTGACTGGCCCTTACCCTTAGACTGCCCTTTCGCTATGGGAAGCTCTGGGGCAACAGCAGGTTTACCGTGTACCTTTTCATATTCTTTTGCTTGTAGCCCTAACAGCTTAGGCCGCGTTTTAAAGAACGATAAGACCACGACAAAAAACACGGGCACAAAAATCACTGCAAAAGGAGTGGCCGCGAGCATGCCACCCAAAACACCAAAACCAACAGCTTGTTGACTTGCCGCACCGGCTCCCGAGGCTAAGGTCAGTGGCACCACACCTAAAATAAAGGCAAAAGATGTCATCAAAATAGGCCTAAATCGCAAGCGTGATGCTTCGATTGTGGCTTCAAACAAACCCATACCGCGAGCGTTTAAATCTTTAGCAAACTCAACAATCAAAATCGCATTTTTAGCCGACAACCCGATGACTGTCACCATACCCACTTGAAAGTAAACGTCATTGCTCATGCCCAATGCACTCACTAAAGCAACCGCACCCAACATACCAAGTGGCACCACCAACATTACCGCTAAAGGTATAGCCCAGCTTTCATAAAGTGCAGCCAATACCAAGAAAACGACCAAAATAGCCAAGACCATTAACATGGGTGCTTGCGCGCCAGCTTGCTTTTCCTGGTAAGACAGCCCTGTCCACTCAAAACCAAAACCAGGCGGTAATTCAGACATCAGTGATTGCATGGCATTCATGGCTTGGCCCGAGGAATACCCTGGCGCGGCAGAGCCCGAAATGCGAATACTGTTGTAACTGTTAAACCTCACCACTTGGGTTGGACCTTGCTGCCAATCAGCCGAAACAAAAGATGACAGAGGAACCATTTCACCTTTCATGTTGCGCGCATTGAGTCGCAAGACTTGCTCAAGATTCATACGGAAATCTGCATCAGCTTGTACCCAAATGTTTTGCATCCAACCTAAATTTGGAAATTTTCCGACGAATGTGCCACCCACAGCAGTCGCTAAAACCGATGCTGCCTGAGGAAAGTCCACCCCTAAGGCCGCAGCTTTTTGACGATCAATCATTAAACTAAGCTGTGTACCAGGACCTAAACCAGAGATACGAACTTGAGCTAAAACAGGGTTATTGGCCGATGCAGCAAGCAATTGACCCGCCGCAGACATGAGTGCTCCATACCCAAGGTCGCCCCGATCTTGAAGACGGAAGTCGAAACCTGAAGCGTTACCCAGTGCAGAGATTGCGGGAGGCAACACAGCAAATACCAACGCATCCGGAACCGTACCCATTAAGAAACCCGTGGCCTTGCCTGCAACCGCTTGAGCTGACATGCCCGGGCCTTTGCGTTCTGAAAAATCTTTCAAAGTCACAAAGGCTAACGCTGCGTTTAGACCATTGCCATTAAAGCTAAACCCCTGAACAGCAATGATATTTTGAACAGCGGGTTGTTTAATAAAGTACTCTTCAACTTTACCGATGACTTCTTGGGTACGGGTTGAAGTCGCGCCTGCAGGCAACTCAATGTTAGCAATGATGGTGCCTTGATCTTCCTCTGGCAGAAATGCACCGGGCAAGCGCATGTATAAAAAACCCATCAACACCACTAACACCAAGTAGATCAGCATATAGCGACCGCCTTTGTGAATAATACGGCTAATGTAACTTTCGTAATGATTCGTTGAACGATGAAAAAAACGATTGAATGCGCCAAAAAAAACACGCTTTTCTGCGTGATGCCCTTTTTGAATAGGCTTCAAAATGGTGGCACATAAAGCGGGCGTAAACGTTAAAGCCAAAAACGCTGAAAACAATATTGAAATGGCCATGGCCACAGCAAACTGTTGGTAAATGACGCCGACTGAACCCGACATGAATGCAAGCGGTAAAAACACCACGGTAAGCACGGCAGTGATGCCAATAATAGCGCCCGAAATTTGAGGCATGGCCTTGCAAGTTGCCTCGTAGGGCGAAATGCCTTCTTCAGCCATAATCCGTTCGACATTTTCAACCACCACAATTGCGTCGTCAACCAAAATACCAATTGCTAGCACCATTGCAAACATAGTGAGAACATTAATTGAGAACCCCAACGCATTCATGACGGCAAACGCCCCCAGAATCGCAACGGGCACCACCAAGGCAGGAATTAATGTGTAACGAATATTTTGCAAAAAAAGGTACATGACTAAGAACACCAACACCATGGCCTCAAGCAAGGTATAAACCACCTGTTCAATTGACACCTCGACGTAGGGCGCCGTGTTGTAAGGAATACTGTAGGTCACACCTGGCGGAAAGAAAGCAGACAATGATTCAAGTGTTTCTTCAACGCCTTGAGCGGTCTGCAGAGCATTGGCGTCGGGTGCCAACACGATAGCAAACGCGGCAGTTGGTTCAGCATTTAAACGGGCGCTGAATTGATAGTTGTCAGCCCCCACCTCTACCCGTGCCACATCGCCCAACTTTACCGATGAACCATCTGTGTTGGCACGCAAGATGACTGACTCAAAATCAGTAACTGTACTGAGCTGACCATTGCTTAAAATAGTAGTTGAAAACCGCTCGGAAGCTGGGTTGGGTGGCCCACCCATGATGCCGCCGGCAATTAAAACGTTTTGGGTAACTAACGCGGCATTGACGTCACCCACACTGAGATTTAAACCCGTTAACTTATCGGGGTTTAACCAAATACGCATGGCTCGGGGTGCGGCAAACAATTGAAACTGGCCCACACCGGGAACGCGTGAAACAGGGTTTTGCACATTTCGAGTAATGTAGTCTGCCAGACCCGTTTGATTTAAAGTGCCATTTGAAGATGACAAGGTTCCAATCATTAAAAAACCTGCACTGGTTTGACGGAACCGTAAACCTTGCACATTAACCGCCTCAGGCAACTGAGCCGTAACATTGGCAACACGATTTTGAACGTCAACTTGGGCCTGATCTGGGTCGGTACCTGGCGCAAAAGTGGCGGTAATTTGCGCCTGACCGCTGGCATCACTGACCGACTCATAATAGAGTAGGCCTTTTGCACCGTTTAACTGATTTTCAATAATACTGGTGACAGACCGCGCCACCTCTTCTGCCGAGGCACCCGCGTAATTAGCGGTTATTCGAATTGAGGGCGGCGCAACGTTTGGGTATTGCGAAATTGGCATCACGCGAATCGCAGCAATACCAAGAAAGGTAATTAAGATGGCAACAACCCAAGCAAATATCGGGCGATCTGTAAAAAACTGAGGCATGTGTATGACTTCGCTTATGAAAGCAGATTAATGATGCAGTTTAAGAACCCACCTGCCATGGTTTTGCGTTAACGGGCGCACCCGGGCGAATCTTTTGTAAACCTTCAACAATTACCTGATCACCCGCCACCAACCCTTCAGTAATCATGATGCCACGGTCAATCGTAGACCCCACTTTAACGGGCACAATTTTGGCTACGCCCTCTTTCACAACATATACGCTGGCTTTTCCATCAGCCGTGCGCTGAAGAGCCTGTTGAGGTATGGTCAAGGCGTTTGGCTCAGTACCTTGCTCAACCCGCACACGCACAAACATACCAGGCAACAACTGCAACTCTGGGTTGGTCACTTCAACGCGCAACACAACTTCACCGGTGCCGGGGTTAACGGAAAAACCTGTAAACATTAAACGACCGGCATGGTTATAAGTTGAACCGTCTTCAAGCAGCACATTGACTTTGGCAGATTCTTCACTTACGCGCGTCATCGAACCCTGCTTGAATGCTTGACGCAACTTAGCTAACTGCGCAGAAGACTGATTCACATCGATATAAACTGGGCTAATTTGTTGCACTGAAGCCATTTGCGTGGCAACAGACGCTTCGACCAAAGCACCTTCTGTGACCAGTGCTCGACCAACGCGGCCATTTATCGGCGAGGTAACTTGGGTATAACCTAAGTTAATTTCTGCTAACTGCAATTGTGCTTGTGCCCCTAAAACCGAAGCCGTAGCTTGCGCAGCACGCGCTAGTGCATCGTCGTACTCTTGACGGCTCACCGCATTTATTTTTACCAATGGTGCATAACGTTTAGCTAATGCAGTCGCTCCCATGGCATCAGCCTTGGCGCGTTGCACATCGGCCTTAGCTTGACTAAGCGCTGCTTGATACGGGGCGGGGTCAATTTCAAACAATACATCGCCAACTTTGACATCACTACCTGGTACAAAGGTAATTTTTTTTACAATGCCTGTTACTCGCGCCCGAATTTGGGCGTCACGTACTGCCTCGACCCGACCGGGCAAATTAGCAAATATGGTGGCTGTATGAGGCTCAACAGTGATGATACTAACTAATGCAGGTGGGCGCTGACCACGTTCGGGTGTTTTGTCACAACCTATTAGTGTTAGCGCCACGACCACCCATAACAACAAATTACGCATAAGAGAAA
>CALBMZ010000178.1 GCA_937896225.1 uncultured Alcaligenaceae bacterium
CAGAATTGCTGACCACCAATGGCCATAGAAAATTATTCCAATGATGACTAATCGACACCAATGCGAAGGCAAGATAAGTAGGTTTGGCTAAGGGAATATAGACATGCCACAGAATTTGAAGCGTGTTAGCGCCTTCCATTTGAGCCGCTTCGACCAATTCTTTTGGAATGGACTTGAAGGTCTGACGAAGTAAAAAGATTGCAAACGCTGAAGCAAAATAAGGTAGTCCAATTCCAAATAGCGTGTCGACAAAGCCAAGTGAAGACAAGGTTTGGTAGTTTTTGACAATTAGAATCTCTGGCATCACCATAAGCTGAACAAGCATCAGTGAAAACAAGAGACTGCTACCCGCAAACGAATATCGAGCAAAAGCATATGCGGCCAAAGTGCACAACACGAGTTGCATACCCAAAATCATGAAAACTAAAAAAATAGTATTCAGAAAATATTGAGGGAAGGGAGCGGCATGCCAAGCGGTCGCAAAATTGTCTAGCGTAAGGGGTGCTGTTAATGAAAACTCGGTTGCATATTCGCTTGCATGGAATGCAGCCCAAAAAGCATAAAGTAGCGGCATCACCCAAACTATAGCCAAAACCCAAGCACCCAATGTCGCGAGCCAGCCTGTGTTATCAAGAGGGTTGTTAGGCTGATTAAGGGTGCTTGCACTCATCGGTAGTGAGCCTTTTTATCAAGTAGAAAAAATTGCATTAAGCCAGCAATTGCTAAAATTGACAAAAGCACGACGGTTAGGACTGATGCATAACTACTATCCCAAAATTTAAAACCTACTTCGTAGAGATAAAAAAGCAAAAGAGATGAAGCGTTATTGGGGCCACCGTTTGTCATCACGAAAATGTGGTCGACCATACGAAAAGCATTAATGAGCGCATTGACCAACACGAAAATCGTGGTTGGCATCAGCAATGGCCATTGAATTCGCCAGAAAAAATACCATGGGCTTGCACCTTCGATTTGAGCTGCTTCTTTGTAGCTTGGGCTCAGTGTTTGAAGTGCTGCTAGGTAAAATATCATGAAAAAACCTGCTTCTTTCCAGATAGCAACGATGGTCACTGACATCAATGCAAGGCTGGGATCTCCCAAAAAGTTTTGACTTTTGATACCCACAAGCTGAAGGACTTGATTGATCAAGCCGTAGTCTGGAGTGTAAAAAAAGATCCAAATGTTTGCCACTGCAATCATAGGTAAAACCGTCGGTAAAAAATACGACATACGTAGAAATTGACGCCCGACAATTTTATTATTCACCCAAAGAGCCATAAAAATTGATATGGCCATTGAAGCTGGAATCGTGGCCAGAGCGAACCACAGGTTATTCATGACTGACTTCCAGAACACCGGGTCTTCAATCATGATCTGGTAGTTCTGAATGCCAACAAATTGCGCTGGCCGGCTACCGCGAGGTGTCGACATGAAACTGTCAATAAGTGTTGCAACGGCGGGGTAATGCGTAAACCCCACCAGAAACACAAAGGCTGGCAGAAGCAGTAAGTAGGCCTGAATGTGGCGAGAGCTTAGGGTCATTGAATGAAATCCCACTCACCCGAAGGTGAGCGGAATTCCTAATAAGATTTACTGATATGAACGTAACAAACGTGTGGCTTCAGCTTGTGCATCTTTCATGGCCTGCTCAGCAGTTTTTGTGCCGGTTAAGCCTGCTTGCAACCCATCATTCAAAGCTTTGGTTACACGTTGGTTGTCGTGCGTTGAAAGCTCAGCCACGGCGAAAGGCAATTGATCACGTGCTACCAAGGCTGGAGGAAAGTCAGCTGCATAGGCTTTGAGGGCTGGTGTTTCATATGCCTTGGGTGACACGGCAACATAACCGGTGTCTATGCTCCACTGCGCCGCACGCTCAGGTTGTGTTAACCATTTGGCGAATTGGTAAGCCGCTGCTTGCTCAGCTTGTGGGGCTTTCTTAAAGATATAGAAATTGCCACCACCTGTGGGTGAACCACGGCGCACGTTGGCAGGCAACATCGCTACGCCAAATTCAAAGGGTGCATTTTTGCGAATATTAGTTAGGTTGCCAGTTGTCGTCCAAATCATGGCGGCTTTACTTTCCATGAAGTCACGTGGTGTGGTGCCCCACTGCACGACACCAGGTGGGTGAATTTTATCTACTTGTGAAAGATTCATCCAGAACTGTAAGGCTTCAATAACTTTAGGGTCGTCAAAGGCAACTTTTGTGCCAGAAGTATTGGCGAGTATGGCGTTGTTTTGCGTGCTGAAGCCTTGGAATAACCAGTAAGGAAACCCACTTGATGGTACTTGAATACCCCATTGCGTCACGTTGCCACTGGCATCACGCTTGGTAAGTTTGGTGCCCATTTTGACGAGTTGAGACCAATCTTGTGGCGCCTTTTCTGGGTCAAGACCTGCGGCTTTGAAAGCTTGCTTGTTCCAGTACATCACCACTGTTGAGCGCTGAAATGGAATGCCCCACGTCTTGTTGTCAATTTGCCCGTTCAACATAAAGGCTGGAAAGAAACTCTTGAGCCAAGCGCGGTCTTCATCAGTTTTAACAAAATTGTCGATGGGCACGATAGCGTCTTCATCGATTAGCGTGAATGTATCAGTCGACAGCACAATCGCAGCAGTTGGTGGCTTACCCGATTTGTGGGCTGTTAGGGCTTTAACGATGGTATCTTGATAGGTGCCTGCATAAACAGGGGTAACTTTGATTGACGGGTTTTCTTTACTGAAGTCAGCCGCATAACCATCAATAACTTTAGTAATAGGGCCACCAACAGCTACAGGAAAGTAAAACGAAATTTCAGTTTGCGCCAGAGCTGCTGTGCTTACACACAAACAAGCTGCAACGGTAGAAATCGTGCCGATAATTTTTTTCATAACAAAATCTCCAGGGGTTAATGAATGCGCAAGCCTTTCGCATCAAACCAGTGAAGGTTTGAGTCATGCCAGCCAAGGTTAACTTGCGTGTTAGGTTGAATCACGGCTTTGCCATCGGCTCTGACCGTGAGGGTTTGATTTCCGATTTGCGTGTGCACCAGCAAATCGGCGCCAGTAAATTCCGTACTTAATACTGTCGCGGCGATGTTGCCTGACAGAGAAATGTCTTCAGGCCGAAGGCCCAGTGAGGTTGCGCCCTCGGGAGCGGGTAATACAATTTCGGTACCAGAAATTCTTAAGCGTTCGATGGGTAGAACGTTCATTTTGGTACTGCCAATGAATTGCGCAACGAACAATGAAGCGGGTTTTTGATAAATGTTGGTCGGGGTGGCCTGTTGTTCAATTTTGCCGTCTTTGAGCAAAACCACTTGGTCGGCCATGCTCATGGCTTCCGTTTGATCGTGGGTCACGTAAACAACAGACAAGCCAAGTTTTTGTTGAAGGGCGCGAAGTTCTTCGCGCATTGACTGTCTAAGCTTGGCATCGAGGTTAGATAGTGGCTCGTCCATCAGGCAAAGCTTTGAGTCAGTAACAAGTGCACGAGCTAAAGCTACTCGTTGTTGTTGGCCACCTGAAAGCTGTGAAGGTTTACGATCTCGTAGTGCACTCAAGCCCAATAGATCAAGGGTTTTGCTTAATCGACTGTGGATTTCTGATTGAGGAGTCTTACGAATACGCAAACCAAAAACCACGTTTTCAGCTACAGAAAGATGGGGAAATAAGGCGTAGTTTTGAAACACCATTGACACACCACGAGCGGCGGGTGCTTTGTGTGTCACGTCATCACCAAAAACAAAGGTTTGACCCGATGATGGCGTCTCTAACCCGGCGATTAATCGCAGCGTGGTGGTTTTGCCGCAACCAGAAGGGCCTAGCAAAACTGAAAACTCACCTTCACCCAAAATAAGGTCGGTTGCGTGCAGCGCTGCAGTTGGGCCCCACCATTTGCTGACTTGATTAAATTGAACTGCCGCCATAAGAGATGTCATCTAAAAAAATCAATAGTACAGTGACTTTATGACATGTCTATGACAAACACAATATTAGGGTTTACGTTAAGGTTGTAAATTTTTGAGTGCAAGCAGTCGCTTCACCATTTCAGCAAAGCCTTCACCAGACTCGTTTTCGCAGATATATTTAGGCAGTTTTTTGATACGATGCTGTTGAGCGCGAACATTGGCAACCCCAACCGAGTGATTAAAGTAACCAAACATGGGCGCATCGTTGGCTGAGTCACCAATAAATAGCATGTTGTTTTGCATCGCCGACAAGGGCTTGCCAAATAATTGCTGTGTCATGGTGGCAGTCATGGTTAACTTGTCGTAGTCGCCAAACCAACCATTAACATGAATTGAGCTGACCTTGGCATGCGCACCAGCTGCTTCAAAACATGTCACAATTTGATTAACGGCGTCTTCAGGTAATGGTTTCACATCTTCACAAAAGTCAATCGCCAAGTCGGCGACACGATAAGGTTGGTCACTTGCCAAAGCGCAACCAGGCACCTCTTTGATGATTTTTTTGGCCAGGGCGTCTAAGGCCTGTCGGTTACCAGCTCGGGTTGGCACATCGGCCCAGAAATGATGGTGCATGTTTCGATGATGATGGTCGTAGCGCATATAAAAAGCGCCGTTCTCACCCACAACGGCATGAACGGGCCAGAGTCTTGCAATAAGGTCGCACCAACCTGCAGGGCGACCCGTAATGGGAATCACCCGAAGGCCATGACTTTGAAGTTGCTCTAGGGCGCTATAAGCAGAAGCACTCAATCGACCATCAGTCGTGATGGTGTCGTCAATATCACACAGCACTGTATCGATTGATTTAGCTGCCGCGATAGGTAGTTGATTGAGAGGTTTGGGCTGTGTATTCAATGGGTGTATCTTCCGATTTAGAAAGTCATTTATTCCGTAATCTACGCTAAAGCCGCAGTTTATTCATAGCTATAAGTATGCGTCAACAATTACTGAATGGTGTGGATTTGTGAATGACAAAAGCTTAAAATCACCAGTATGAATACAAAAACACATCTAGATTATCATCGTGGGCATGTTGCATTAGGTATCGCAGGCTTTGGTACGTATGCACCCAAAAAAACAGTTTCTGCGGAACAACTGGCTAAAGAAGCCAACATTCCTGTTGAGCGATTAACGCTGGGTATTGGGTTTGATCAAATTCACGTTGCTGACGAAACTGAACAACCATTTGATATGGGTTTAACTGCCGCTCATGAAGCCATAGAGGATGCGGGCATTAAGGGTGAAGATATTGATTTAGTTATCTTTGTTTCTGCAGGCGATTATGACTATCGGTTTTGGTGCCCCTCTAGTGCTATCGTACGAGCCCTTGGTTGCCATCATGCCTATTCGTTTGAGGTGCGTAATGGCTGTGCAGGTGGCAACCTAGCGTGCAACATTGTCGGTGGCTTGATGGATCGCGACCCTTCAATAAATACTGCATTGGTTATTTGCTCAGACACATTAAGCAAAGTGGTTTCAACGAAAGTAAAAGGCTGTCACCCACTCTTATATTTTGGCGATGGTGCTGCTGCAGTAGTGCTCAAGAAAAACCACCCTAGATATCAATTCTTAAGTTTTGCCGAGCATACTGATGGCGAACTGTCTGATTTGTTGAGAGTTGATATTGGTGGCACACGTTTTCCTGCAGGGCCTAATATTGAAGACTGGAACAAAAACTACTCTCAAGTCGACTCAGTTCAGTTTGCATCATTGATTAATAAGGTTTACTTAAAAGAATATATTTCTGTCATTGAAATGGCCGTTAAGCGCTCGCGTCACAAAGTGTCTGACATGAACTACATAGTTATGAATCAAATTAAAAAAACATTACGCAATGATATTTTAGATGCCATTCAATTGCCGCATGACCACACCTATATATCGTTAACTGAGTTTGGTCATATTGGGCCTGCTGATGCATTCTTTTCAATGGCACTCGCGCACCGAAAAGGGCTGTTGCCCGAAGGTGAGTTAGCTATTATTGCAACCAGCGGTTTAGGCTTTTCTTGGGCCGCGTCTGTTGTTCGTTGTTAGGTGAATATTAAATATAAAGTGCTTTAACCTTCCAACTACATAGATAATTTAAAAATTAGGGTGAATGCAATGGGTACCCATACATTAATTGAACACCCCCTCACTTCAAAAGACAGCATGATGCGTAATCGTAAACTTGATACCTTTCTATACCACTTAAAAATATCTACCCGTTGGAAAGATAATGATGTCTATGGTCATATTAACAACGTGAATTACTACAGTTTTTTTGATACAGCCGTGAATCAGTTTCTCATCGAAAAAAATATACTAAATATTGTTCACTCACAAGTCATTGGTCTCGTGGTTGAAACACAATGCCAATACTTTAGTCCGATCGCTTTTCCAGATAACGTTCAGGTTGGTATTTGCGTGACTAAATTAGGTCGCAGCAGTGTTCGTTATGAAGTGGCAATATACAAAGAGGGTGCAGAATTACCCTCAGCCGCTGGCTACTTTGTGCATGTGTATGTTGATCGTGCTTTGGGGGTGTCGGTACCTATACCTGACTTAACCCGTGAGGCGCTGGCCACGTTGTTGATTCAGTGATGGTCAACATATATGTAGCGATGTAAAAAAATGACCCGTTAGCTTTGTTTTACCATTGTGTGGTTGGGTAAGCGCGCCGCTTAAACGAAGACACAACGCTAAGTTGCAAATGGTCATGTTTATAAACGCTAGAAAGCATGATGCCAGAAAATATGAAATGCTTAGTGTGACAGGCATGACAGGCGAGCCTTTTACTGCCAATTAAGATACGTTGAAATATTGATCTACGAATTCGAAACAAAGAAGCGCGACACTGTAGGCAGACTAATTTCAAGATAAAACCATCATAAAAAAACATAACATGAGAGTAGCAAATC
>CALBMZ010000179.1 GCA_937896225.1 uncultured Alcaligenaceae bacterium
CGATCAAGTTGGGGCGCCCGTCGGCATCAACTCGTAGCTTGTGCTGCGGCCACTGGCAGCTGACTTTTTAAGTATGCTGCGTTCCAACAGTTCGGTGATGTCGCGCAACGCCGTGTCTTGAGAGCACTTACCCATTGCTGCCCACTTGCTGCTGGTTAGCTTGCCATCGAAGCCATCGAGCAACTTGTTGAGCAGCTTAATCTGGCGATCATTCATCGGCATACCTGCCCAGTGTTGCCAGTACCACGCTTTGGCCAATACCTGCGCCAGCGTTTCTTCGGCGCCTTGCACGGCCCTAAGCAAGCAGGCCAGATACCACTCAAGCCAATCGGTGATATCTAACCCACCCTTCTGGGCGGCTTCGAGGCGCTCATAGTAGTTGTTGCGCTCGCGCTGTATCTGAGCCGACAGGCTGTAGTAGCGCTGTTCCGACTGCTCCGCTCGTGCCAGCGCCATGTCGCCCACCGCCCGTTCAATACGGCCATTACCATCTTCAAACGGATGAATGGTCACGAACCACAGGTGCGCCAGCCCTGCTTTGATGACAGGGTCATCATGCTGATCCGCATTGAACCAGTTCAGAAAGTTCAACATTTCAGCGTTCAGCAAGTGCGCTGGCGGTGCTTTGTAATGGACCTTTTGTCGATGGATGGCTCCTGAAACCACCTGCATGGGGCCTTGCGCGTCATCTCGCCACTGGCCAACACGTATCTTGGTCAGGCTGCTGTAGCCCGTAGGGAATAGGCCAGCATGCCAGCCGAACAAGCGGTCAGCCGTCAGCGGTTCATGGTGACGTTGCGTGGCATCGAGAACCATGTCAACCACGCCGTCTACCCTCCGGTCCGTCGGTACCAAGGCACCGATGTCGACGCCCAGCCTTCGGGCAATCGACGAGCGAACTGATTCGGGGTTGAGCCTCTCGCCTTCGATCTCACTGGTCTTGAGTACGTCTTCGATCAAGACGCGCAGCGTGGCATGATCTCTCAAATCAAGACTCATATTGTGCATACGCCCCAACAGATAACCCTGTGCCCGGTGTACTTGGGCCAGCAGTGGTGCCAACCTCTTGTGGTCATAGGCCCAGTGTGGCCAGCCTTTGAGTTGCCAGATGTAACGATTATCTTCGCTTTTCATGCGGAGATTATGGCTCGTTTTCACCGCACGATCAAGACAATCACCGCATTTATTACGTATTTAATGAAGTGAATTCACCGCACTTCCGCCCGAATGTTTGACAGTCTGACGTGCCCGCAGGGCTTCAAAGGCCGCTGCAATTCATGAGTAGTCTGTGCTGTATTCGAGATCGCTCGAAAGCATTGCAAGTAGCCATGGTGTCAATCGTTTTATCGAGGTCTTCATAGTCAAAGGCTGCCGTCCAACCTTGTATCCACTGCATAGCGTCCAGAAATGGTTTGGGCTCGCCTTCGCGGGTCAGTACGCGCAGACAATCTAGGTACTCTTCTCGATAGAGAGTGGGGACAATGATTCGGTAACGGTTAGCAACCGACAGTTCTGCGTTCATGACCAGTCGAGCAAGGCGTCCATTGCCATCGCTAAACGGGTGAATCTCTGAGACCATGAACATAGCAAACAGAGCTCTGGCCAAGCCGACTGGCACCGTAGGCAATATCTTTGAGGCCTCAATCAGAGTGCCTCTGACCAAACGTGGTGCCACAAACAGCGTATTACCTGCCCAATTGGCTTGAGTCTTGAATTGGCCTGGCATGACTTCTGGGCGCGCTCGCATTTGATCGGCATGACGCTCACGCAACTGCTTAAGCACTGACTCGCCTGTGCTCAGGGTTTGATTGGCCCAACCCGTATCACTCGCTTGACGGAAAACACCGATAATATCGTGCGAGTCTTTCGGGCGTTCGGTGATGGGTTTGCCTTGCAACACGAACGCACGCGCTTCTTGAATTTCGAACTCAGTGCCCTCGATAAAATTGCTGAAGTAAGACTCCAAAAACGCAAAGTTTACGCGGCCAGTTTGGCTTTTAATCGAGCAGCTAGATTCACGCAGTGGTGTGGCACGTAAGACGGAGGCGAGATCCTCTAGTCTTGATAACCGTTGTGCATCATAAGGTATTGCAGCAGTCAGCCCTTTGCCAGTCACAGTTGACATGTCGGCTTGTCGGGTGCCAAGAATCGCGCCAATCAGGTCATCGAGTTTTTTTAGCTCACTGGCAAGCCCAAGTGTTTGCGCAACAAGTTTTGCTTCATCACGTAGTTTGCTGAGTGCTTGCTCGCCACGGGCATCAGAGATTGCAATCAGCCTATTTTCAACCTCAGCCCGGCTGACTGTTTTTGTGGGTTGATCGTTTGGTGCTTTGCGAGAACGTGTCAGATTCCCTAGCAAGGTTCGAGCTTCCGATGGAAAGTAGATGGGGCGGCCCATCATAGGTGTATCACCGTAAATCGGGCCGTAGCCTTTACGCAAAAGAATAGTGATTCCGGGTAATTCAACACGGCGTGTATAGCGATATTCAAGGTACATGACGCCTTCAACCGGCATGCCACCCACAAAAGCATTGCGAGGACCCATCACAGACTCAGGAAACAGTGCAGCCAGCACCCGAATTCTCTCTCTAGCGATAAGTGAAGGCCACTGATCTTGGTCAAGGCTCGTGAGTACGCCAGGTGCGATTCTATGCAATGCACCCGTTGAGAGCTGTCGTTGAGCCTGCCGAATCTCGGCCGTATTAAGTTCTTGGTACAGAAGCAGTGTTTTGTTGGGTGTCGTCATTTTTAGTGTTAACGAGTCGCTCAAGAAGGCTTTTGTCGTTTATTTTACATTTAACCATTCTTTTTGTCGTGAATATTTGTTTTAAAAGATATTGTGAGGTGTCAAACTGACTTTCACAACTACAAATGAGGTTCCAAATATCGACTTACTTTATAATTGTTAATAAATAACGTCGGGAAAAACGCTATGCAGAGCCCATATACATTTTTGGCTAATGACTCGCCACTTATTATCTCTATAC
>CALBMZ010000180.1 GCA_937896225.1 uncultured Alcaligenaceae bacterium
GCTGCAGGGGCTGCGGCCTGTGCTGGCTCAGCCTTAGGTGCAGCACCAGCGCTGGGCTCAATTGCTAACACAACACTGCCTTGTTTAACTTTGTCGCCAATCTTGACTTGAATAGAGGTGACGACCCCATCACCCGAAGCCGGAATTTCCATCGAGGCTTTGTCAGACTCAACCGTAATTAAGCTTTGTTCAGGTTTGACGGTGTCGCCTACTTTAACCAAAATCTCAATGACTTCGACTTCGTCAAAATCACCAATATCGGGTACAACCATATTGATTGCGTTACTCATGTTATTCCCCTTAAAGCACGATACGACGGTAGTCGGTCAACAATGAGCCCAAATACGCATTGAAACGCGCAGCCGAAGCGCCATCAATGACACGATGATCGTATGAAAGTGACAAGGGAATAGTCAGTTGTGGCAAGAACTCTCGACCATTCCAGACCGGCTTTTGATAAGCTTTTGATACACCCAAAATAGCCAACTCAGGTGCATTAATAATGGGGGTAAAGCTTGTACCGCCAATGCCACCTAAAGACGAAATTGAGAAGCAGCCACCCTGCATTTCTGCTGGGGCCAACTTACCCTCACGCGCTTTTTTAGCTAAAGCAGATGATTCGGTGGCCAATTCGAGAATGCCTTTTTTATCGGCATCGCGAATCACGGGAACCACTAAACCATTGGGCGTATCGGCTGCAAAACCAATATTAAAGTATTGCTTTAATACAAGGTTGTCACCATCTAGCGAAGCATTAAACTCAGGGAATTTTTTCAATGCCGCCACGCAGGCTTTAATTAAAAAGGCCAACATGGTCACTTTAACGCCTGACTTTTCGTTCTCTTTATTCAAAGACACGCGAAGCGCTTCAAGTGAAGTGATGTCTGCTTCATCATTATTGGTCACATGAGGAATCATGACCCAGTTGCGATGTAGGTTAGCACCTGAAATTTTCTTAATACGTGACAAAGGCTTCGATTCAACCGCACCAAATTTGGCGAAGTCAACTTTAGGCCATGGCAACAAATCAAGGCCTACACCACTGCCTTTTGCAGCAGCTGTTGGCAAGCTACCCGATAAAGCCTGTTTAACGAATTGTTTAATATCTTCTTGAGTAATGCGGCCCTTTGGTGCCGAGCCCGTCACGCGAGTCAAATCAACACCAAGCTCGCGAGCCAGCATGCGAACTGAGGGTGAGGCGTGCGGCAACCCTGTGGTGACACCGGGGCTTGATACAACGGCCGCCGGTGCAGTTGCGGCAGCAACGGGCGCTGGAGCAACCGGTGCAGCAGGGGGTGCCTTTTCTTCAACAACGGGTGCTGGCGCCGGTGCACTGGCGGCCGGTGCTGCAGCAGGTGCAGC
>CALBMZ010000181.1 GCA_937896225.1 uncultured Alcaligenaceae bacterium
GTGTTGTTTGCAACAAGCCAGCAAGTGTTAGTGATGTTGTTGGGTGTGGTCGCCATACGTATCTGGTTGTTTATGTTTATTAATACAAAAATTAAACATCAATTACATCAGTTGTCACATGACTTACCTTATTTTATTGATTTGCTTTGTATGACGTTGACATCTGGCATGAATTTACAAACCGGTATTCAAACAACGCTTGAGCATATTCAACCGGGTGCTTTAAGGTTAGCCTGGCAACAGTATGTGTTTGATATTCGATCGGGTATCGCCTATGACATAGCCATGCAAAATATTATGTTGAATACGGGGCATGAAGAAATGAGAAGGGTGTGCGTTTCGCTTATTCAAGCGCAACAAAGGGGTATGAGTGTGGCCAGTATGCTGTCAGAGCATGCGCGTCAATTAAGAGCCAGTCATTTATTAGCAGCTGAAAAAAAAGCGTTACAAGCACCTGTTCGTATGTTGTTTCCGTTGGTTGTTTGTTTCTTTCCGTGTACGTTTTTGGTGTTGGGGTTTGCAGTATGGGTTAGCGCTGGGTTGGGTGCGTAATCACTGATGCTAACTTTAAATTTAACCGTAGCTGATTCCTTTCTTAAAAGACTGAAAGGGCTCATAGGTGTGAAAGCTCTGCTGATAAATGAAGCGTTGTTAATACCTCGATGCAAGATAATTCATACTTTTGGTATGAAAATGTCAATTGGCGTTTTTTTTATTGGGCCGCAAGGTCAAGTTTGTCATGTCATACCGCACTTAAAGCCCTACCGAATGGCTTACTACAAGCAGGCGGTTTCAGTGGTTGAAACGAGTGTGTTTAAAAAAATAGATGCTAAACAATGGTGCAATGCGGTGCATCAAGCTTATGCTGACTTCTATCGAACCTAATTAGATCTATGTACTGATTTTACCTACTGAACGATGACTTCTGAATTAGGGTGTTGGCTAAGCACACTGACATAACTTGGGTAAAAGCTACAGTACATCACGCTACCTAAGGTGATATTGATGGGTACTTGAAGGGTGGCAGCCATTTCCAGTGACAAACCAAGTGAGACCAAAAGGCTGCTTAATAAATCAACACCAAAAAACAGCCCAATCCAGATCACACCATAAACCAAGAATGCCCATTTATTGCGCCAACATGCAACGGCGCTAAAAAATAATGCTTGTACAGTGGTTGTGCCATGCCAGCCTACTAGCACGGGTGCGTACCAGAAAAGTGCAGCTAAAACAACATAGAGCCCAGCAAATATCATCATAGGCAACTGTACCGCGTCGATAAGTGGTTGGATATCTTGAGCGTCTGCCATTGTTTGCATGGCTTCATGAAGCTCATCAATGAAGGGTAAAAATGCTAAGAATCCTACGAACAAACACATGACCACGTAAATACCACCAATCATCAAAAGCTTACGAAACAAGCCTTTAACTTTTAGTGGTTGTATCCACATACTGGGCATAATTTTTTGGCCATTTGTAATGTGGCGACACAGGTTTAAGGTGACAAAGGTGACGGCTGGCATTAAACAAATAAAGATTAGTGGACCCACTGGGGCCGCTAACGTTGAAATCATAAGCAAAAAACTAATTAACATGGCCCATGTCAACATAGATAAAGGCTGTTGCATAAAAATTCGCCAACCTTGAGAGACCCATAGCCAACCTGCTAGGGGGGGTAAAACGGCTGCTTGCATGCGTATAACTCAGCTTAAAAGAGGGGGTTCAAATTCAAAACGACACGATAAAATACGCTCAAAATAAGTCGGGTCGTGAGGTTTAAGTGTTTCGGCAGCTCTGGGCATATGGAAATCATATAAACGAGATATCCAAAACCTTAAGGCTGCTATGCGAAGTGTAGCAGTCCACAGGTTTTTTTCATCGTTCGTAAAGGGGCGCACCTCAGCGTAAGCAGTAACCCACGCGTTGACTAACTCTGGTTTCAAAGCCCCAGTGTTTCTATTAACGCACCAATCGTTCACCGCTACCGCTACATCAAATAACCAGGCTTCGACACCAGCGAAATAGAAATCAATGAAGCCACCCATCTTTAACGATGAGCCGGATGATTCAAACAGAACGTTGTCACGAAATAAATCACAATGGGCCGGGCCACTGGGTAAGTTTTTCCAAATATCGCTTTGGCAAAGGGTTAAATCTTCTTTGAGTGCCTTGTGAATGAGGGCTTTTTGAGCATCATCTAAAAATGGAATGACCTCGGGTGCCGTGGCTTGACGCCAAGCCGTGCCTCTCAAGTTTGATTGTTTAATGGGTGTGTTTAACCCTGCTAAGTGGCAATGCGCCAACGTATGCGCTGCAAGCCTGCAATGTAGAGTTGTGGGGTGAGGCACCCATGCCCCAGACAGTTTGCTAACAATTGCAGCCGGTTTGTTGTGAATTTGTGCCAATCTTTGACCCGATCGCTGCGTTTGGGGCTGCGGCACAGGTGATCCATTTATCGCTAAATGGTGCATGAGCTCAATGTAAAACGGTAGTTCGTTAGCCTTAAGAACCTCAAAAATTGTTAATACAAAGCTACCTTGCGTGGTTTCTAAAAAATAATTGGTGTTTTCGATGCCCGCGGTAATGCCCGTGAGCGACTTAAAAGCACCCAAATCATACATTTTGAGAAAAACTTGAGCGTCAGCATCGCTGATTGAAGTGAAGACAGCCATAAAATTGAGGTTTTAAAGGGGCATAGTAAAGCGTTAGGGGAAGGGTCAAGGAAGGTTTGACACAATTGCACATATCTAATTTTAGACTACTGTTAGAAAATACTTTTTCTCCACCAAGCAATTTTCAATCATCAGCCCAATGTTCGGGATGAAACAT
>CALBMZ010000182.1 GCA_937896225.1 uncultured Alcaligenaceae bacterium
TCGGCTCAGTATCGTAAGTGCCCACACTTATCGATTGTTTGAATTTTTAAAGAACAATTACGCTGGTAAAGTGATTTTCACTAACCATGGTAAGCAACTATTTCTGTTAACGAATTGTCGGTTTTGCTCGACTAGACATTTACTAATTTGCTACTTACTGCGTGTCTGCAACAACTAGGTCACTGCAGAGAAACGAGATTATGGACCTTTTTTTCCACTGCGTCAAACCGAATTAGGGTTTTTACGAATTATTTTGAAGTTATTTCATATTTTCTTGGCATTTCTACCAACTCTCGCACTTTAAACCTTACGTTTTAGCATCAATTTCGAAGCCAAAAAGTTTCTAAAATATTGATAAGATTGACTTTAAGTTTTATTTACTGCTTTGAAGATTCAAGGCTCAAATAATTTTCATTATTTTTTACTTTATTCTTCAATCACGCTCAGCACCTTACAAGCATGAACGACAAGTCACATATATTTACTCAAGAAGCTAATAAATTAGGAAATTTCTTTTTAAACTTCCCAACCTTTGGGGCCACAATCACTTGGCAATAACCTTGGTTAGGGTTACGTTCGAAATAGTCGTGATGATAGCTTTCTGCAACCCAGAAGGTCTGTGCAGGTATTAACTGAGTACATACAGGCCTAGACATTTGGCCTGAGACATCAATCATGTGCATAAATTGCTTCGATTTTTCTTGTTGGTCGGCATTTTGGTAAAAAATTGCTGACTGATACTGCGGACCGACATCGTTACCCTGCCGCCCTGGTGTGGTGGGGTCATGCGTTGCAAAAAACACCTCAAGCAACGTGTCAAAAGACACCTGCTCAGGGTCATAATCAATTTCAATAACTTCGATGTGGCCGGTTTGCCCACCACATATCGCCTCGTATGTAGGAGAATCAATATGGCCACCACAGTAGCCAGGCTTAGCACTCAAGACGCCTTTAATTGATTTAAATACGGCCTCTGTACACCAAAAACATCCACCGCCGAATATTGCTTTCTCAGTCATGTTTAACCCTTTTTGACCTTAACCTTTGATGACTAATTTGTTAATTAACCGCTAAGGTTATATTTTGGTAAAAACCAATCAAAATTATTTTGTAGGCGTGAGGGAGAGTATCCATTGTGCTAACTGTTGCGCCTGCTCCGGTGATACACGTGTTTGTGCTGGCATCGGTATAGCACCCCAGTTGCCTCGACCGCCTTTCAAAATCACTTCTACCAAATGAGGCACTGCCTCAGATTGGCCCTTGTATCGCTCACTTACTTGCTGAAAGCCAGGACCGACCCGCTTTTTATCAACTTGGTGGCAACCTAAACATGTTTTGTTTTGCGCCAATTCAATCATCAGTTGGTCTGCACGAGCTGAATTTGCCATCAGGCAAAGCGCCCCAGCAACAAGCAAACTGAACACCGAGCGGGTGCGGCATATTCTTTCAAACGAAATGTTGCGCATTCAAATACACTCAATTAAAAGACACATGCATGCTGATCGTTACATACTGATCAGAACATACTTGTCAGAACATACTTGTCAGAACCTACCAAATCGACCACAAAATATATTTT
>CALBMZ010000183.1 GCA_937896225.1 uncultured Alcaligenaceae bacterium
ACAAAATTAGACCTATGAATCGATCTGAGGTTGAGCTTTGTACTCAGTGGGCAAGCGCTGAGGGCTGGAACCCAGGTAAGCATGATGACCAGGCATTCTATGCTGCCGATCCAGAGGGTTTCTGGGTGGGGCTACTTGATGGCGAGCCAATTTCGACTATTTCGGCAGTTCGATATGGTGACGATTTTGGGTTTATTGGGTTGTATATCGTTCGACCTGAATATCGCGGTTTGGGCTATGGTCTAAAGCTATGGCAGGTTGCCATGCAGCATCTGCATGGGCGCTTGATCGGGCTTGATGGGGTGGTTGCTCAGCAGGCTAACTACAAAAAAAACGGCTTCAAGTTTGCTTATAACAATATCCGTTACCAAGGCATTGCTGGTCCATCTCAAGCCCCAAGCCAAACCCTCAACCTCTTTACCGATATGCAGGTGTTGCCTGTCAGCGCGGTTTCAAACGATTGGCTTGTCGCGTATGACCGGAATTTTTTTCCACAATCGCGTGAAAGGTTTTTGACTGCATGGATAGGCCAACCAGGTGTGATTGCGCGGGTTGTGATGATTGATGACATGGTGCGTGGGTTCGGGGTGATCCGTCCCTGCGAGACAGGTTACAAGATCGGGCCCCTGTTTGCAGATGAGGAAAGCATTGCACAACAGTTGTTCGACACATTGTTGGGTTCTGTTCAACACGGTACCCAAATTCAATTTGATATACCTGCGATCAACTCAGGTGCCCGTGCGTTGGCTGAGCGTCATGGCATGACTCCGGTGTTTGAGACCGCTAGAATGTACACAGGCGAGGCACCTAAGCTAGACATCGCTCGTATTTACGGCATCACGTCTTTTGAGTTGGGTTGAGCCTTAAAATCAGGTAACTAATCGACATCAACACAAAACGGTAGCATGCACATGAGTTTATTTTCGTTAAAAGGTAGGCGAGCTTTTGTTACAGGAAGTGTTCGGGGGCTAGGGTTTGAAATTGCGTTGGGTTTAACGCAACAAGGTGCCCACGTTCTGGTTAACGGGCGTGATCAACGTACGGTTGACCAAGCAGTTGAAAGACTACGTGCTCAAGGTGGGCAGGCTGATGGGGTAGTGTGCGATGTAACGGACTTCAAACGCTTAGCCGATGCGTTGACCCAAATTGATACTTCGTTTGGTCCGATTGATATTCTTGTCAATAATTCAGGCCTGCGCGATCGACGCAATGTGTTTGCATTTGAATTAGATGCCGTTCGGAAGATGTTTGAGGCTAACTTGTTGGCGCCTTTTGAGCTCTCTCGACTTGTTGCGCAACGCATGGTGCAAGAAAAGCGAAGCGGGCGCATTATCAACATTACTTCGATAGCTGGGCCTATTTCGCGTGCATCAGATGCAATCTATACGACGGCTAAAGGCGGGTTGGCTGCCATGACGCGTGCACTTGCAGCCGACTTCGGTCAGTATGGCATTACTGTTAATGGGGTGGCGCCTGGTTTTTTTGCTACAGAGGCAAATGCTGACTTGGTAGCCGATGTCAGCATTGCCCGAACACTTTCCAGTTGCACCTCATTGGCCCGCTGGGGGCACCCCGCTGAAATTGCCGGCGCTGTTGCATTTCTGGCCTCAGACGCAGCCTC
>CALBMZ010000184.1 GCA_937896225.1 uncultured Alcaligenaceae bacterium
TGGAAATATGGATTCGATGATCAACCGTTATACGGCTGATCGAAAAATGCGTAGCGACGACGCCTATACTGCTGGCGATGTAGGCGGGAAACGACCTGACCGCGCAGCCATTGTGTATACGCAGCGTTGCAAAGAAGCTTACAAAGACGTACCCATTATCTTGGGTGGTATTGAAGGCTCATTGCGACGTATTGCCCACTACGACTATTGGTCTGACAAAGTCCGCCGATCAGTGGTGACTGACAGTAAATGTGATTTATTGCTTTACGGCAATGCTGAACGAGCCGTGGTTGAAATTGCACATCGATTAGCGGCAAAAGAGCCCATTCACCAAATTACCGACATACGCGGCACGGCATTTATTCGTCGCGAGTCGCCAGAGGGTTGGTTCGAGATTGACTCAACCGATGTTGATGCCCCAGGTCGGGTCGAGGCACACGTCAACCCTTATTTAATGATCAGTGAACAAGCCTTAGAGCAAGGTGAGAGTTGTGCCCGAAATGATGAGGCGCGTGAAGTCGCAGCAGTTGAAAATCAAAAAAGCGCTAAAAAAAGTACAGCAAAATTAACGGAAGCACCACTGGTCTTTTCACCTAACCCCGCTCTACAAGGTAAAGGTAAACTTAAGGTACCACCACGCGATCGTAGCGTGATTCGATTGCCCTCATACGAACAAGTCAAATCAGACCCTGTTTTATATGCCCATGCCAATCGTGTATTGCACTTAGAAACCAACCCTGGCAATGCTCGGGCGTTGGTTCAGGCTCATGGTGTAGGTCGCACAGCGCGCGACATCTGGATCAACCCGCCACCTATTCCATTGACCACGCCTGAAATGGATTTGGTTTTTGATTTGCCTTATGCACGAAGCCCACACCCAGTTTATGCTGATGAAAAGGGCGGTCACGACGGCGAAACCAAAATTCCTGCTTGGGAAATGATACGTTTCAGCGTAAATATTATGCGTGGCTGTTTTGGGGGCTGTACCTTTTGTTCGATCACTGAGCATGAAGGGCGCATCATTCAAAGCCGTAGCGAAGACTCGGTGATTCGTGAAATTGAAGATATTCGCGATAAGGTACCCGGTTTCACAGGGGTGATTTCAGACTTGGGTGGCCCGACCGCCAACATGTATCGCATTGGTTGTAAAAGCCCTGAAATTGAATCGGCATGTCGAAAGCCCAGTTGTGTTTACCCAGATGTATGTCAAAACTTAAACACTGACCACAGTTCACTGATTCACATGTACCGTCGCGCCAGAGACTTAAAAGGCGTGAAAAAAATTCTAATTAGCTCGGGTCTGCGTTATGACTTGGCGGTGAAGTCACCCGAATACATTCGTGAACTCGTCACCCATCACGTGGGCGGCTATTTAAAAATAGCACCAGAGCATACTGAAATGGGCCCGCTCACTAAAATGATGAAGCCGGGCATTGGCAGCTACGATAAATTTAAAAAGTTGTTCGACAAGTTCAGTGCTGAAGCGGGCAAAAAACAGTTTTTGATACCATATTTTATTGCTGCACACCCCGGCACCAGCGATGAAGACATGATGAATTTGGCGGTTTGGCTTAAAAGTAATGGCTTTCGTGCTGATCAAGTGCAAACGTTTTATCCCAGCCCCATGGCAACGGCAACAGCCATGTATCACACTTCACGTAACCCGCTTTCACGCGTGACTCGTGTCAGTGAAACGGTTGATATTGTGCGTGGCGACCGCCGCCGTAGGCTGCATAAAGCTTTTTTACGATACCACGACCCAAATAATTGGCCAATGTTGCGAGAGGCATTAAAGGTGATGGGACGTGCTGATTTAATTGGTAACGGTAAAAAACACTTGATACCGTTTCATCAGCCTCAAACAAGTGGTGGTTACGTCAGCGCACGCCGTAAAAATAGTTCGGGTGCAACACTTTCTGTTTCAAAAACCTTGAAGTCTGGGCGTATATTGACTCAGCATACAGGTTTACCACCCCGTCAAAAGTCTTGAGCGTTTGACATGCTTTGATTATGATTGATGTAAAAATGCCCTGCTGGTCAAACCAACAGGGCATTTTTTTAGGGATGATTCATGCAAAACTGCATTTAGGGTTTTAATCCATTCCCGAAACACGCACAGTTGCACCGGGTTTTGGCTTAATGATTCGCTGCACAGCGACCACTGCCACAGCTAAACCGATACCAATGAACCAGCCCTGAACCGCAGATGAAAGTAAAAATACGCCAACGATAGCAGTTATAGCTGACACCACCGCAAAATAAAAAAGTAATGACCTAAGCAACGCTCAAATGAGCCAGCTGCAAATGTTGAATTAACGCCATACGGGCTGCATCAGTATGTTTTTCTGAAAGCTGTGCCGCTAACTCAGAGTTTTTGTTATTAATCGCATCAGCAATCGCTGCATGCTCGTCCCAAATGCCTTGTCGGCTAGAAATTTTTTGCAACACAGCACCCATAATTTGTCTAAAGTGTACCCAGTGCAATAGGGCGCTATCGACGATGAGTGGGTTGCCAGATGCCTCATAAATTGCACGATGAAATGCCATATCGGCTTCAATCATAGCGTTTACATTTTGGCCCACTGAGACCTGTCTACCATGCTCAATGAGATAAGAAGAAATTTTTTGACCACGTTGCGCGGCCAGCTTCGCCGCTAATCCGTCTAGTGCTCCTCTAATTTGATAAAGATGGCTGATGCGTTCAGGGTCTAGTCTAGTAACCAATAGACCTCGCCCAGGTGCGTCTTCTAGCAAACCGTCTTTCTTTAAAAGCCTTAATGCCTGTAAAACTGGTGAACGTGAAACGTTTAGACGTTCCGCTAAATCTTCTTGAGTGATTCGTTCACCAGGTGACAGGGTTCCATCGCTAATTGCATCGCGTAAATTTTGATAAACGGAGTCGACATAGTCCGTTCTATTGGGTATTTTAATTAAACTCAAAGTTGATTCCAGAAACGGTTGTTTGTTGCCATCAGTTTACGCACAACCGAAAGAGTTTCATTTAAGCGAACATATCAGGCTGAGTGAGCACCAAGTGATCGTATATGGCCTGAAAGTGTAACCAACCAATGTATTCAGACCCCACATGTTCGCGGCTGTAGCGAGCGTTTTCAGGCGAAACAAGTTTTGGTTTTTGACCCGTTGCTTCGACTAATAGTTGTTGTTTGCAGCAACGTTCAAGCGCCATAAACCAAAAAGCAGCGGCTTCAATACTATGGCGGCTCGCTGAAAATAAACCATGATTTTGATGAATGGCCGCTTTCACACCTGTGAACCAATCGCACACAGCGAGCCCAGCTTTTTCTTCAACTGCTACTTGACCCGCTTCGGCGGTGATGACTGCATGATCTTCAAAGAATGCGGCTGCATCTTGAGAAATAGGGTCGAGCGGCTTACCTAGAGAGGCAAAGGCGGTGCCGTAAACGGTGTGGGCATGGCACATGGCCAAAATATCAGGGTGTGCCTCGTGCACGGCAGCGTGCAAGACAAACCCAGCACGATTCAAGGCGTGGTCACCTTGTACAACTTGACCTTTGTGGTCGGCCAAAATTAAGTTTGAAAGCTTTACTTGTGCAAAATGCACGCACATGGGGTTGGTCCAGTAAAGTTCAGGGTGCTCAGGGTCACGAATGGTGAGGTGGCCGGCAAACCCATAGTCGAGCTTTTCTAAAGCAAACGCCCGACAGGCGGCTACCAAACGTTTTTTAAGGTGCAGTCGCTCAGCTTCATAGTTATCAAATACCGGTATTTCAGGAAAAATTCGACCCGCTTGTGTAGGTTGATAAATAGATGTATTTTGACGTTTGACTGATTCAGTTTTGACCGTATCGAGCATAATGTTTTCCAGGAAATGTATGGTTATAAGTCTAGCGATAAAGATTTACTTTTAGCGCGTGAAACGCACACCGTTAAGCAATGATTTTTTTCCTCATCACTTAATATATAGTCACGATGGTCAACTTCACCATCAAGGTAAGTCACTTTGCACGAGCCGCATAAACCTGACAAACAAGAGGTTGGTACCCGTCTACCGGTTAGTTCAATTGCTCGCACGATGGTTTGGTTTGGCTCGACACGAATTGTCTCGCCGCTACGTGCCAGATGCACCTCAAACGACCCATCAGATTCGGTGTGCAACTTTTCTGGCTCGGGTGCTTTGAAATGTTCGCTGTGTACGTGGTCTGCAGGCCAATGGCTCGTTGCTTGTTTGCAAGCTGCCATAAACCCCGCCGGACCACAAAAGTAAGCATGTGTATTTTGATTCGACTGTTTCAGTAGACCTGAAATATCTAATCCTTGAGCAGGGTCGCCGTGATCAAAATGTAAATGTAAGCTTTCAACAGGAACGATTGCTTTGAGCTCTTCAAGAAACGCCGCGTGCAAAGGGCTACGCGCACAATAGTGCAATTCAAAGCTCGACCCTGATCGGGCTAATGCATGCGCCATGGCTTTTAGGGGGGTAATGCCGATGCCGCCCGCCAACAAAATTGTATGTTGAGCTTGTCGATCAAGCGAAAAATTATTTCTAACTGCACCGACTTTTAAAATTGCACCAACCCTAACTTGCTCGTGCATGGCTTTTGAGCCGCCCGTGCCTTGCGTTTCTTTTAAAACGCCCAGCCACCAGCGATGGCTGTCTTTTGGGTCTCCAGCTAACGAGTATGAGCGAACCTGCCCAAAGACGTGAACATCGACATGCGCACCAGCCTCAAAGGTAGGCAATGCTTCACCATCCGGGTCGACAAGCTCAAAAGAAAGCACATTTTGCGCTTCATATCGTATAGTGCGAACCCGCATATTGCGGGTAGTCGTTGGCGCAGCGAGCGAAGAAAGGTCAGGCGCGTTCATGCGTGGCGTTTTTCCAGAACATCTTTTTGTAAACTTTCCATTTGCGTTTTCACATATGCCTCACGTTCATGTCCTTTCAGTGCATCAGCTGCTGTCAATATTTTGACCACCTCGCGAGCCAAATGGCGACGTAGAGTCACTTCTTCTTCCGTGGTTCGACCTAAAGGCAATTCAAACACATTGCCAGAGCAGTAACTGTTAGGTGTACTGGCTTGCTCATGTAACCACTGTGCAAATTGTTCGGGGCTCGCTTGTGGGTTGCTACCGCGTACCGCATCTCGTAAAAGTTTACGAAATATGAAAACACCTGCATCAAACTTGGTTGGGTTTTCTAACGCATGCACCGCAATTGGCCTTTGGCTAATAATCGCCTCGTAATCGCCTGGCGCATATTGGCAATCTTTGTAGTTCTCACGTGCCCGATGGTCAGTAGGTAGGGGGGGCATGTCTTCGAGCTTATAGCGACCGAAACGCTCAGGCCTACGCATCGCAGTTTGACCCTCAAGAAAGTCAATCGTTTCGTAACCGACTAAGCTTTTGTCGCAAACTCCACGCGTATCAATACCTGGGCCCATGACGCGCCAGCCCAACATTTTGCTATTTTGGTCGTCAACCGGAACAGTCCAACGAATCATGTGAAACCGGCTAAATAATTTTTTTTGCTTACCGTCTTCAGATGTGTAAGCATGCAAACTTAAATTAGGCAAGACTTGGTGCTGCACTCTAATAAACATATGCCCGTCGTCTGCTCGGCGCGCACCCGAACAAGCCAAGCTTCTACCGCCTTGTACAGGAATAAAATGCATGTCAGGCGCGACTTCCATTGACGCAGCGCCTACCTCATCAAATGTGGTCCCTTGATAATGTTCACCCGTGACTTGTTTTTTAGCGTGCAAAGCCATCGTGTGGTAATTGTCGGCAGAGTTGTCTTGCACTTGTAACCAATTACAGTGTTGGAAATTACTGTAAGGCACCAACTCATCGGTTTCAGCTACTGTAAAGTCACCTTCCCATTTTGGAAAGGGGGGTTCTTGATCGGGCGGGCCCATATAGGCAAAGACTAAGCCGTGATATTCGAATGCTTTGTAAGCGCCTTGTCGAATAGAGCACCTGTAGCGTTCACCTTCTTCTTCTTCACCCTGAGGAAAAGGTACCTTCAAACAGGTGCCATCTACATCAAACACCATGCCGTGATAACAGCACGAAATACCTTTGTTGAGAATTTTGCCATACTCAAGCGAGGCGCCACGATGCACACAGTGAGCATGTAAAACACCGATTTGGCCTGAACCATCCCGAAATGCGACGAGTTCTTCACCTAATATTTTAATAAAGCGTGGGGTGTCTGTTAATTCCATTGACATGCATACAGGGTGCCAAAAGCGTCGCATGTACTCACCAAGAGGCGTACCTGGGCCGCACTCGGTTAACTCAGGGTCGTGACCGGGAACATGGTTGGTGAAATACCCCCCGTAGGGCACAAGTTTTTTCTCTTGGGTTTGATGAATATCAAAGGCTTTGTCTCGTGTGTTCATGGTTTTGGTGGCGCTTTTGAGTCGTTAAAAGGACGTTTTCTTAAAAGTTAAACATGACATGCCATGTTTTCTGAACTCTGTATACAAAGTTTAGTGCACCAGCTGACCGCAATGCCATAAGCAATTACCCTAATGGGTCAACATGCGTTTTCCTTATCTTGAATTTCTTTGTGATCGTCTTTTTAGAGCAGACTTATGTTGACGAACATCGTCAGGGGTGTGCGGTTCAAAATCTTGTTAAGCGCTACAAATCGCCATGACTGCGGTTTAATAAATTGATCACTCAACTATTTGATTATTAAAGGTTTATCAAAAGTCATGCCGATGAGTTTCTTATCGGCGATTGGTTATGGTTTTGCTTTGGGGGTTGTGGTTTGGCTGATCATGCGATGCGTGATCGGCTTCGTTCAAGGAATATGCAAAATACCAAGCAAGCCATCAGCACACTCTTTACAGCCCCTTTGATTTTTGCTGTAGGCATTGCGCTTGGTCTAGCACTATATGGCCCTAAACTCATTCGAACGGTAGGGGGTGAAATGACAGACCTTGACCAAATGCGGGCATTTTGTGTTGCCATGGCGGCCGCATTAACGGTGATTGTGGCTTCACAGTTGGGTTTGCCTATTAGTTCAACCCATATTGCAATCGGTGGCATTTTTGGCGTGAGGTTTCTGCGCGGGCTAAACCAGAGGCTAAACAAGTCATGTTGGAGCAACTTAAAGAGCGAGCTGACGCCTTAATTTTAAGTAAAAAAGAATACAAAAAAATGCGTCAAGCCTTTAAGAATGAACTGGTTCACCGCTCAGCACTTAAAAAAATTGTAGCTGCATGGGTCATTACCGTACCCGCTTCCACTCTTATGTCAGCCACAATTTATTATTTCATTACAAGTATTGCTCCTAATTAACGACATAGTCGCTCAACTATTAAGACACCATCTCTACCCGACCGGTGTCTAGATGGTAGAGACCACCAACTATCTTAAGTTTGCCAGCCTTGACACGCTCGCTGATGAGTGGGTTTGATTCTTGTAGCAAACGCACGTTTTGCAAAATATTAATACGGGTAGATGCTTGAATCAGATCAGACGATTTGTCTGTAACAGCTTGACGCACGGCAGGGGCTAGAGCTGTGGTCAAGGATTGTATGTGACCCGGGAAGGCAGTATTTTTAGTGTAAGCACTGACGGCAGCACCAATCGCGCCGCAACTGGTGTGACCTAAAACCATAATCAAGGGTGACTGAAGAACAGCCGTACCGTACTCAAGACTCGCTAAAATATCAGGCGTTACAAAATTACCCGCAACACGCGTCACAAATAAATCGCCACGACCTTCATCAAAACAATACTCTGGCCCAACTCTTGAGTCGGCGCAGCTTAACAAGCAAGCGTAGGGGTTTTGACCGCCAGTTAGTTTGGCACGCGTGTTGGCAAAGTTAACGGGTTGTGAGTTGCCTGAAACATAACGTTCATTGCCTGCCATTAATCGAGCAAGCGCCTCGTCAGGTGTTAGGGTGTTTTGAGGTTTTGGAACATTGGTGGAGGCTTGAACGCCAGTAGTTGCCATAGCTGCAGCGAGTGGCATGGCACCTAAAAACCCCATCATTGACCGACGTGATTTAGATGCCGGCTGACTTTTATCAGTATGAATAACGGTTGAGTCTGGGCAAAGTACGCACATGGTAAGCTTCCTTATGGTTATTAAAATGAGCGAAAAGATAGATATAAAAATTGATAGGCTGTTTCAAACGTTAAATATCTTAATAAATCTTACTTCTTTTGAATCTTTTTAACATAAAACATACGTTGTACGGTTCAAAGTTCAAAGTTCAAAGTTCAAAAATGTTTATGTAATGCAAGAAATTGCAAGAAATCATGTGTTTTTAAAATTAAAATGCAGATGAGTTTTAATTGGTGAGCGCAAATCGTTTAATTAAAAGGGTCGATTTTAATTATCGTTTTGTTTGCCATACAATCAACAAATGTCTTCACGTATGTTTTAACGGAGTTAAAAATGAAACGCCTATTTGGTTTATTAACCATTGCAATGCTCTCTATCGGTTTAATCGCTTGCTCAGACTCAACTGTTAAAGAAATAAAAGTGGCCGTGTCACCGTCTTCACCCCCTATGTTATTTGATAATAAAGGTGTTCTTGAAGGGGTTGATATGGAAATTTTCAAAGATTTTTGTGCGTCTCGAAAATGTACGTATAAAGTTACAGCTTATGACTGGCAGGGTATGTTAGGTGCGGTCTCAAGTGGCCAAGCTGATGTGGCTTTTTCAGGTATTTCAATTACCGACAAGCGTAAAGAGGTGATGAATTTTTCTCAACCTTACTACGATAATGCTTGGCATCTAGTGAGCACGAAAGCAAAAAATATCAAAATTACAGAGCTAAGTCAGCTAAAACCTTACACAATTGGTTACCCACGCGGTATGGCTTATAGTGATCTCATTAAAAATGATCTTGAACCAAAAGGCTACTACTCTTTAGACCAGGTCAAACTTTACCCGACTTATGCAGAAGTAGTAACTGATCTTCAAAATGGCAATATCGATCTGGCTTTTATTGAAGAGCCAGTGTTTTTAAATTATGAGAATAAATTAAAATTGCCGATTCAAAGCAGCTATGTTTTTACAGGGTTTGATAAGCTTGGTTTTGCTTTTTCGAAGAGTTCGGTTGCACTTCGTGATGACTTTGATAAATATCTCGTTGAACAAGGCCCTGAAAAAATACAGGCCATGATAAATAAATGGATGAAATAATTTTCATTTTTTAACTATATATAACCATAACAGACTAACCCATGAGCCTTTTTGACATCTTAATTCAATTAACTCATGGGCTTTTTTATACGGTTCTCGTTACGTTTGTTTGTTCAGCGACTGGGCTTTTTATTGGCTTATTCATCGCCAGCTTGTACCGTCTTAGCCTCCCCTTTGTAAACCCAATCATTAATGTGTACACCTATATTTTTAGAGGTGTACCGGTATTGGTTTTACTTTTCTTGGTTTACTTTGGTTTACCAAGCATCGGCTTTAAGGTTCCACCATTAATGGCTATGGCCCTCAGCTTGGGCTTGGTAGCCTCAGCCTACTTGGCTGAAGTATTTAGAGGCGCTTTCAACTCAATTGACCCAACTGAAGTGACGGCTGCCCAAGCCATGGGCATGTCACGTTTTCAAGCGCTTTTATATATTGAAATTCCCCAAATGCTGAGGTTCTCGGTACCCGGTATGGTGAATGAATTCACTAGTGTCTTAAAATACTCACCCTTTGCTTACACCATTGGCATACCTGAAATGACTAAACAGGCCATGACGTTAACGGCTAATACTTTAAAAGGTATTGAGGTCTATTTGGCAGCTGGCATAATGTATTTTGTTATTTACCGTATATGCTTGTTCGGTGTGAAAGTGGTGAGCAAGCACTTTGAAATACCTGGTTTTGGTTCGGTTTAATTATGATCTAACCAACAGAGCAATCTTTTATTTTTCCAAGTAAAACTAACTTAGTCGAGGCTCATAAATGGCATTAATTCAAGTCAGAGATCTCGTTAAAACTTTTGGTGACCAATCGGTTCTCAATAACATTAATTTAGATATTCTTGAGGGTGATGTTAAGGTATTAATGGGTGCTTCAGGCTCAGGTAAGTCAACTTTATTAAGATGCTTAAATCGCTTGATCGAACCTACATCAGGCTCGATTGTTTTTAAAGGTAAAGAAATCTTAGGGCCGCATGTCGACGTTAGGGCACTTCGCCAACAAATTGGTTTTGTATTTCAGCAGTTTGCCTTGTATAGCCATTTATCGGTTCTAGACAACGTCACGCTCGGTCTAGTTAAGCTCAAAGGTATGAGTAAAGTAGAAGCAAAAGAAAAAGCGCTACATGAGCTCTCTCATTTTGAAATGGCAGACCATCAAAATAAATACCCATCACAATTGTCCGGTGGTCAAAAGCAACGCGTAGCGATCGCCCGAGCATTGGCTATGAACCCTGCAGTATTGGTGCTTGATGAGCCCACCTCTGCATTAGACCCCGTTATGTCTAGAGATGTCGCAGGTTTAATTAATCGCTTGCATGCTGAAGGTAACACCATGATTTGTGTCACACATGACATAAATTTGGCCTCAAATATTGCAGACGAAGTGATGTTCTTAGATCGGGGTGTCATCCGGGCAAATGACCGTATTGAATACTTAAAAAAACACCCTGAAGCTGATATTCAAGCTTTCTTTGGTCAAACGGAACATTCGGTATGAACGGTTGGTTGTCTTTTCAGCGAGATCTGCTTGAACAGATGCCCTTAATACTATCTGGTCTAGTTAACACGTTACAACTGGCTGTTTCAATCAGTGTGTCAGGCTTGTTGCTGGGCATTGTGGTGTTTTATTTAACCCTCAGTAAACATAAAATTGTCAGTCATGCTACGAATGGTTATATTTCATTCTTTATCGGTATGCCCTTAATTGTGCTGTTGTTTTTGATGTACTA